>JAYEGO010000201.1:0-3855 GCA_034659155.1 Bacteroidota bacterium
CACCATCCACACCAATCTGTATAAACATCTATAAATAGTTTCCTGGGTTCTGTTTTTGCTAATTCTTCAGCCTCTTCAATGGTGTACCACTTTACTTTTTCACTCTCCTGTCCAAAAGAATACCCGAAAAAACTCAGGAATAATATGCCAGTAATCAGTATCTTTCTCATACTTCAATAGTTAATTTTTATGTTCTACAACATCTATCAAAATCTGTGCCAGGCTGCAAAGATAAAAAAAATGATGCTTATGTGGCTCTCACAGCTACATATTATGTCATCGAACTGACAGATTCACAGACGGGGCCTAAAAAATCAACAATAAGTCAAAAGAATATCTCCCAACTCTGCTTTTTCAGGTTTTCAATTACCAGGCTTTTGTGATTTGAAGAGTCCGCTGTCCATATTTTTTTTACTTTTAAGGCTTAATTTTAATTTAATACACAAAAAATGGAAAATATTCAGAAAACCTTACGCGACAAGCCTGCCATGCGCTGGGCCATGCTGGTACTTGTAAGTATGTTGATGTTCGCAACCTATTGGTTCCAGGATTTTTTCTCAGGGCTCAAAGGATTAATGGAGTCTGAGATGGGTTTTACCAGTGAAGAATTTGGACGGATGATAGGACTTACAACCATCGCCAATATGTTCGGTATGATCATTGTTGGCGGTATCATGCTTGATAAGTGGGGGATACGGGTAGCAGGGATTGTATTTGGTGGCCTGGCTACACTGGGAGCCTCAATTACCGCTTTAGCTGCATACGGCTTTTTTGGAGAAGACCATTCCACCCAGCTTACAATGATGATAATCGGCAGGATTATGTTCGGCTCAGGACTGGAAGTGGTCTGTGTTGTGGCAACGCGAACCATTGTTAAGTGGTTTAAGGGACATGAATTTGCACTGGCAATGGCCATCAATATGGGATTTGGCCGACTGGGATCTGCTATGGGTATTGCCCTTTCTATTGATATAGGTGGCGGAAGTGTGCCTCCGGCTGTTGCTTTTGCAGCCACATTGATCGGACTTGCACTTATTATTTTCCTTGTGTATACTGTATTTGACATTAAGCTCGACCGCCAGACCAGTGAAGGTGCTGAGGTAGCAGAAGATGAAGAATTCAAATTTAATGACCTTGTTAAGCTTATCACTAACAGGTCCTTCCTCTTTATTGCTCTTCTCTGTGTTGCTTTTTATTCGGCGGTATTTCCGTTCATAATGTATGCACCAGACCTTATGGTAAATAAGTTCGGCTTTACATACGACCTTCCACAGGGAGTTGATTACTTCTCATTGTTTGGAAGCGTTTCACTTGGTAATGCAGCAATATTTATAGGACTTTTCATATTCGGTATAGCATTCTCAATGGTTCCCACACAGATGAAGACCATAGGCAAAAAAGTGATCTCACTGCTGGTGATCTTTGTATTATTTTTGCTCTTTGTAAGCAGCTTGTGGGACACCCTATCAGTATGGTTTACAAACGGACCAAAAACTGCCAGTCTTATACCTATGGGAACTATCCTGTTTACACCAATTTTCGGTTCGTATATAGACCGGAAAGGAAATGCTGCATCGGTAATGATACTGGGAGCACTCTTGCTGATATTCGCACATATCTCATTGTCTGTATTCAATAGTGTGGTGCTTAGTTATTTAGGCTTACTCAGCCTGGGCATTGCCTTTTCACTTGTTCCTGCAGCTATGTGGCCCTCTGTTGCAAAAATTGTTGCCGAAAGCCGCCTTGGAACAGCTTATGCTTCAATGTTCACTATACAGAACTGGGGACTGGGTCTCTTCTTCTGGGGAATAGGCGTTGTTCTTGATAAGACCAACCCCGAAGTTACTGCTGCCATGGACAAGGCAAGGGAGACTTTTGAAGCACAGGGATTATCACAGGCTGGGATAAGTGAGCAGATATCCCAGATGAAGATGGCAGGCGAAATACCTTTGTATAATTATTTCTGGCCTATCTTTATGCTTGTCATTCTGGGGGTTATATCTATCTTTCTTGCTTTACAATTGAGGATTGCTGATTCAAAACAAAAATATGGACTGGAATTACCATTTGGGAATCTGGAAGATTAATAGTTTCAATTACATCTAAGTGAAAGAATACTGATTTATAATAAATTATTTAAAAAAATAAATATTCAATTTTAATCATGAGTAAACAAATTGCTGATTTAAAGCCAGGGGAACTATGGAAGCATTTTCATAGTTTAACCCAAATTCCCAGACCTTCAAAAGAAGAAGGACAGATTATTGAGTTTATGAAAAAGTTTGGTGAGGGCCTGGGCCTTGAAACCATTGTTGATGAAGTAGGAAATGTTATTATTAAGAAGCCTGCCACTCCCGGTTTTGAAAACCGGAAAGGGGTGGTGCTGCAGGGGCATCTCGATATGGTTCCCCAGAAAAACAGTGATAAGGATCATGACTTTTCGAAAGATCCAATTGATGCTTATGTGGATGGAGAATGGGTGACTGCAAACGGGACTACACTTGGAGCTGACAACGGAATTGGTGTCGCTGCAACTATGGCAGTTCTTGCGTCTAAAGAACTTAAGCATGGATTGGTGGAGGGATTATTTACCATAGATGAAGAAACCGGTATGACCGGTGCCTTTGGATTAAAGCCGGGACTTCTGGATGGAGACATCCTGATCAATTTGGATTCGGAAGACGAAGGAGAGCTCTATGTGGGTTGTGCCGGAGGAACAAATGCAAATATTCAATTCACATACAAAGAAGAACAGGTACCCGCTGGTCATGTGGCATTGAAACTGGTAATTTCCGGATTAAAAGGTGGACATTCAGGGATAGATATCCCATTATACAGGGCAAATTCTAACAAATTATTGAATCGCTTTCTCTGGTATGGAATAAAAAATCATGGAATGCGCATTGCCATGATTGATGGTGGTTCCCTGAGAAATGCAATTCCAAGAGAATCCTTTGCTGTGGTTACTATACCAGAGAGTGAGAAGGCCGGTGTTATGGATTGGGTAAAGAAAATGGAAGCAATTTTCAAATCTGAATATGCCAGCATTGAACCTGATTTGAAGTTTTCTGCGGAGGTGACAGATCTACCCTCCACCGTAATTGATAAAGAAAGTGCGACCGCGGTTGTTAATGGAGTATATGCTACACCTAACAATGTGATTCGTATGAGTAACGATATGGAAGGACTGGTAGAAACGTCTACCAACCTGGCTGTGGTAAAATCGCATGAGGGTGTTGTGGATATTTTATGTTTGCTGCGTAGTTCAGTAGATACTGCCATGGTAGATTTAAAAAATACCTTTACTGCAGCACTTGAACCACTTGGAGCTAAAGTGGTATTTGATGGAGAATATCCGGGGTGGAAACCTAATTTAGATTCCCCCATTCTGAAAACCATGCAGGAAGTGTATAACAATAAATATGGGAAGATTCCGGAGATTAAAGCTATACATGCCGGATTAGAATGTGGTTTACTGGGAGATGTATACCCGAATTGGGATATGATTTCTTTTGGGCCTACCATTCGTTTTCCACATTCTCCAGATGAGAAAGTAAATATTGAAACTGTAGGGAAATTCTGGGATTACCTGGTGGAAACCCTGGAAAATATACCTGAAAAATAATAATAATTTACAAAATTATTTAAATTTCACTTTATAGTACTATTGAGCTTTCCCAGGCTGCCACGTCTGCCGGCAGGCATGGAAGGCCGGGGTTAAGCAAGATATGTGCTGTGTTTATTATGGGCTTTGCCCCTAAAACCCCACAAACATTCTTTTGACCGATCAAAAGAACGTTTGACAAGAAAAATCGCCGACTGCAGTCCTCGGCCACCCACTTATAGCTTACTTGC
>JAYEGO010000202.1:0-3848 GCA_034659155.1 Bacteroidota bacterium
GAAAAATTGAATAATTGACTCAAAAAATAGTTGCTCGATAAAAGAATTTTCAGACCAATGGCCATAATTGTATGACGAACCGCCTACTCGCTACTTGTTGCCTGTGTCTTATATGAAATATCCAGTTGTACGTTCCTTAACACGAAAATAATTACTAAGGTACTAAGGCTGTTTTAAAAGGCACTTTTCCGTCTTTTTTTGCAAAATAATTACGGAAATATTGTTTCATTGCAATACGCGCATAATGGCTTGCTCTTTTGCCTATATATTTTTCATGGGCTACAATGACTGATATGACAAGCTTTCCATGTCCATCTTTTTCTTCGGCAAATCCTACAAACCAGTCATAGCGGACATCATGTGCTTTGTTGTCAATGGAGCCGCTTTTGCCGCCTATATTAAGTTTGGAAAGGATTTGGTCTCTTCGGTAACCCCTGAAAGCCTTTCTACAAGTGCCGGATTTTATTGTGGCCCCCATAAGATTATTAACAACCTTTGCTGACTTGGGTGTAATAGCCTGGTTAAGGGTGATCAGATGGCTGCGATAAATGACCTGTCCTGTTTCATTAGTTATCTGATCGACAATTGTGGGTTCTACCAGCCTGCCCTGGTTGAGAATCGCCGATGTCATCAATGCCCCGTGGAGGGGAGATAATGTGGTTTCGTTGTTGAATCCGCAGGCAATTTCAGCCCACTGATAAGGTTCATCAGATAATGAAACAGAACTTGAAGCAACTGGAATCTCAAAATCAATATTTTGGTTGAATCCAAAGGCCTCAGCATAATTTTCAAGAATGGTTTTTCCAAGATAAAACTCACCGATTTTTCCAAACACGGGATTAACCGACTGAGCGAATGAGTCCCTGAATGTTATCCTGTTGGTGTATCTGTTTGTCCTTTTTTTAAGCTGGGATTTATATAATGTGTGTTTTCCGCCATTGTATTTAAGTATGGAGCCTGAATTAAAATTACATTCTTCAATAGCTGCAGAAGCAGTAACTATTTTAAAGATACTGGCAGCAGGAAATCTGTTGTCGATACATGGGTTGTTATGCTGGTCTGTTTTATCAAAACTCACCATTGATAATATTCTGCCTGTAGTTGGGTCCATGGCCACAATTCCGATGTATCGAGCTGTGGATTGATCCAAATTATTCAGCATGAATTGCTGCAGAGGGACATCAAGACTGGTGTCAACCCTGAAATTATGCTCATTGAAAACAAAACCAAAACCTTTTTCCTTGAGATTTACAAAGGATTCACTGTTAATCAGGGACTGAACATCCCTTTTGGTTATTATTTTTTTTTGACTGTGAGGGATATTAGCTTTGTTATCTTGTGTGTTACTATTAAGTGTCTGCGTATGATGACATGCAATTCCGCCAAGAAAACCACTGATTATTCCGCAAACCAAAATAAGCACAGAGAGAAGGACAACAGAGTATTTAGGAATTTTTTTGATAAATTTATTTATTGCGGCGGTCCTTTTCAGTTTTCTCTGATAGTTTCTCCAGTGCGATCCTCTGAAGTTGGTTTGGTATGTTTTGGGTCTTTTGGGTGTCATTTATATCTAATTTGAGCTATTAGCCTTGTATGTTCATAGTATAGGAATTCCCATTTTTGGACAAGATCAACAGGATAAACAAAAATCCTGTCAATTCTGTCAATCCTGTCAAAAAGAGTCCCGCCGAAGGGCGCTAAGTTCATAGTATAGGAAATCCCATTTTTTGGTCAATTTTATTAATAAGTTAGAGACTATCAGTCTGCGCTCTTAGCTGATAAGCTGATAAGCTTAACGGCTTAACAGCTCGCCCGAAGGGCGCTAAGTTCAATGGGAGTGCGATATGCTTTTAATGGTCACTCTGTCCCCCCTTCTGTTGTGATCTGGGAGACTATTTCATTAAAGACCTCTTCTTTCAGATCTGTTTTTAAAAAATTATAGACCAGGCTGTGGGGAAACCAGCCATTCCCAAACCGGCACAATATGTAACGAATAGTTGTCTTCCTCTTCAATGCGTTTTTCATCCAGCGTTAAAATCAGGCCGGTGTCTATCCCCAATTCTTTCATTGCCAGCAGGAGGGCCTTTTTTTCTCGACTGAATGTATTGATATTGCTCAAATCATAGCACACCTGGATGAGATGATTTTTTCCGTTATCTTGCATGAGAAAGTCCACTTCGTACCCTCCTCTGGTCTTGTAATACCAGATGGAATTTGTCTTTCTCCTGAGTCCAAGGAATATCAGATTTTCCAGCACCCTTCCCATGTTTCCCGAAAAATTCAAAGTGAGATAATTATGCATCCCCTGGTCAATGAGATAGAACTTTTTAGGATTAACCTGTCTTTTCCTCACAGATTCAGAATACAACTCAACAAGAAATCCGAAGAAGCTGTCCTGAATATAACGGGCAAAGTAACTCAAGGTAGCACCAGACAATTTCATTCCCCGAGATCTGAAATCGTGTTCAATCTTCTTAAAACTGATCAGGGAGGAAATGTTCGACATCAACGCATTCAGCCACTGTCTTAAAAGCTCTGTATTTTTTATGCGATAATGTTCTACGAGATCCCGATAAAAAATGGTATTGAAGTAGTCCTGGAAAATCCTGCTTTTGGTCGTCTTTTGCTCTGTAAAGACAATCTCAGGATAGCCCCCGGAGAAGAAATACTCATCAAAGAGTTGCCTTGTTCGATGCCTTGTTTTTCCATACACAAGATTTCTGTCAGGAATTATACCTTTTGCTGCAAGAAATTCGGCAAAAGAGAAAGGAAATAATTCATAGGTGAGGGTTCTCCCCCGTAAGGTGGTAGCGATCTCATGCCCGAGCAATCTGGAATTTGATCCTGTGAGGAAAACTCTAAAACCCTGATCATTGAGCCTTCGGACGAACTTATCCCAGCCATCTATATTCTGAATCTCGTCAAGAAAGATAATGGGATTTCTTTTGCCCTCATACAGCTCGAAATATGCATCCAGGATGAGCTGCAGGTCCATGGCCCTCATGGGCAGAATACGTTCATCCTCAAAATTGACGTAGATAATATCAGTTAAATCAATACCGTCTCTGGTCAGTTCTCCCATAACCTGGAAGAGGAAATATGTTTTTCCTGCCCGCCTGGGGCCAATGATTGTAATGATCTTGTTTACCGTGGAAGAATGGAGAATACTGAAATCAATTGTAAGATGCCGCTTGACCAGCCAAGGAAGGGCTGAACTATGAAATTCACTGAGAATGATCTTGAGCTTCTCTTTTAGCATAACTGGATAGATCACTTTATAAAACAAATTTGGCTATTTTTGTTTTATAAAAAAAACAAGTTATGCTGTCAAGAAATAATTCAGCAAAAATAAACTTCAGTTTTTCTTTGCGATCAGCAAGGTTCTTCCGACTGTTCCGAGGATGCGTTTGTCCTGCATTTTCTGCACCTGGTTTCCGCTCAGACGTTCAGAGGATAGGGGGCACTCTATCCGATGGGTTACTTTCCATCCTGTTTTAGATAAAATCCTGTGGTAGTCAAATATTGTGATTGATCTGTCGGGTTTTTCTTTTGATGCCGGTGTGGATTCAAAATCGCGCCAGTCAGCATTCAGGAAGGCTATCCTGGTCGTTTCTCCGGTGTTCTTGTGGGCAAGGATAAAAAAGCTTTCTTTGAATTTTTCCTGATCTGTCTCCTTCCAGCCGTAACGCCCATACAAGCGGAAGATCCATGTGGTAATGCCTGGCGATGTATTCCATGTCATGACCTTGGGAGAGCAAATTACCAATATTGCCAAAATTAGCATTATTGGTAATTTGAGAAATCCTTTGCTGATTTATCCCCACTGTTTCAGAAATCATTTCCTGTTT
>JAYEGO010000203.1:0-14607 GCA_034659155.1 Bacteroidota bacterium
TCATTAAAAGTGCATTATTTTAAGTATTTCCTGGCTTTATTTTTTGGTCTAATCCATGGCCTGGGATTTTCAAACTACCTAAAAAGCCTACTGGGTAAAGAAAGTAGTATAATTGGACCACTTTTTTCTTTTAACCTGGGCATTGAAATTGGCCAGTTTCTGATCGTAGCTATAATTATTTTCTTCACCTGGATACTTGTAGATCTATTGGGTGTAAAAAGGAGAGAGTGGAATCTGATTTTATCCGGAGCAGGATTAGGAATCTCACTGACAATTATTATTGACAGGCTGCCATTGTTATAGAGAGAAGAAAGTATGAAGGTTGAAAGTTCAAGAAATTGCTTCCTGTTCAAGACAGTTCAGAGTTCAAGAATTTTTCCGGGTTTAAGATTGTTCAAGATTTAAGAAGTTCAGAGTTCCGGGCATAGAGTTAAACACTGTTCTGGTATTAGAGTTCCAGTATCTTTCGCTTTATTGCTCGCCTTGTTGTTCTTTTATTACTCACATTTTCTCATCTCTCATCTCTCATCTCTTCTTCTCATTTTTGCTCTGCCACAATCACCCTGAGGGCCTCAACAGCCAGCCTGTACGAATCCATTCCCAGACCCATTATACTTCCCCGGCAGGCATTTGCTATAAATGAAATATGGCGATACTCCTCCCTGGCTAAAATATTTGAAATATGCACTTCCACAGCGGGAACTTTCATTGCAGTTAAGGCATCAGCAATAGCAATTGAAGTATGGGTATATCCACCAGCATTTATAACAATTCCATCGCATACAGAACCAATCTCCTGGATCTTATCAATAATTAATCCTTCAACATTCGACTGGAAATAGTCGATTTGGATATCTTTGAAATGTTCCTTTAAAATGGGAAGAAATTCATCAAAAGACGATGTCCCATAATGACCCGGCTCTCTTTTTCCTGTGAGGTTTAAATTTGGACCATTAATTATTTGGATTTTCATATGTCTTAAATTATAATGATTATCTAATTTTGTTATTTCTGTTCTTAGCAAAAATATATGTAATTTCAAGAATGTTATTATTTCTTGACTTGTTATAAAACATGAATGACACCTGGATCAACTATATAAAGGGCTTTAAGACATACCTTAGCCTTGAAAGATCGCTCTCAGGAAACTCTGTAGAAGCATATGTTCATGATGTTCATAAATTAACTCAATTCTTTGATATCAATGGCATTCAGGTAAGACCGGAAGAAACCCAAGCTTCACATATTAAAGCATTCCTGAAATGGATATCTGAACTTGGAGTGAGTTCAAGGTCTCAGTCCCGAATGATCTCAGGGCTAAAAGCCTTTTTTAAATATCTCCTGATTGAAGATCTGATCGAACTTGATCCCACTGCACTTATTGAGTCTCCAATAATTGGAAGAAAGCTACCGGAAGTTTTATCGATAAAAGAAATTGAAATATTTTTGTCAGCCATAGACTTAAGCAAGCCGGAAGGACAAAGAAACAAGGCAATTTTGGAAACCCTTTATGGTTGCGGATTAAGAGTTAGCGAATTAATTGAATTAAAAATATCAAATTTATACATGAAGCATGGCTATATTAAGGTCATTGGTAAAGGAAAAAAAGAACGCCTGGTACCTATTGGCTCTCAATCTATTAAAGAAATAAATTATTACCTGGAAGACAGGCATAAACTCAAAAAGATTGATAAAAAAGATGAAAATGTTTTATTCTTAAGCCGGAACGGGCGAAGACTATCGCGAATTATGATCTACATTATAATAAAAGAGCTGGTTGTAAAAACAGGTTTGAAAAAACAGGTCAGCCCTCATACATTTCGACATTCATTTGCCACACATCTGATAGATGGAGGTGCTGACTTGAGAGCTGTTCAGGAGATGCTCGGCCATGAGTCGATAATCACTACTGAAATATACACTCACCTTGACCGGGAATACCTGAGAGATACAATCATTCAGTTTCATCCCAGATCTTAATAAGAAGTTGAAAGTTGAAGAATTGAAGAGTTGAATCCAAAGTCTATTTTTCCAATTAGAGTTTGTAATTTCTTTTCTTTTTCAACCTTTCAACTGGTCAACTTTTCAACCTTTGCCTTGATTGTTCTAAATAAAACACAAATAGTGTAATACAAAATTTGATCCGGATATATACCTTAACTTTACAATTATTTTCTTCTTACATGGAGCTTTTAAGAACATACTTCTTAAATTTCATATTCGATTTTATCGAGATTATTAATGAGATGTCTCCATATCTCATGCTGGGTTTCTTCTTTGCCGGCTTGCTTCATGTTTTTTTCCCAAAACAAAAAGTTGTTAAATTTATGGGAGGAAATAATACCAAAGCAGCAATTAATGCTTCTCTTCTGGGAATTCCATTGCCACTCTGCTCCTGTGGGGTTATACCAACAGGAATATCCTTTTATAAACATGGAGCCTCAAAAGGATCTGCCATCTCATTTATGACCTCCACACCCCAAACAGGCATAGATTCAATACTGGTAACTTATTCCTTACTGGGACTGCCGTTTGCTCTTATACGACCTGTAGTGGCATTATTCACAGGTGTTTTCAGCGGTGTTTTTACCAATTTTCTTAACCGGGATAAGATCAGTGAAAACAAGCCAATACCAGAGCGGGAAACAGAGAAAAAAACTAGACTTCCTGACAAAATCAAGGAAATGTTCTCCTATGCTTTTGGTGAGTTTTTGCAGGATATCTCCAACTGGCTGGTACTGGGACTTATTCTTGCGGCTATCATTTCCGTATTTGTTCCGGATGATTTTTTTTCATCCTATCATGGGAATGATTTCCTCGGAAAGATAATTATCCTGGTTGCAGCTGTTCCATTGTACGTTTGTGCAACAGCCTCAGTACCTATTGCCGCGGTACTCATATTGAAAGGGATTTCTCCAGGAGCTGCACTGGTATTCCTGATGGCAGGACCGGCAACTAATGCAGCAACAATAGCTTTAATTGCCAAAACACTTGGGAAGATATCTTTGGTTGCATACTTATCCACCATTATAGTTGGTGCTCTTCTGTTTGGTACCATCATTGATCTTTTTCTGCCTCCTGCATGGTTTTCTTTACCGGCTGAACAAAATGCTGCAATTCACCAGCATGAAATGTTACCTCAGTGGCTGAAATTAAGCTCCACAATTGTTTTGGGGGGGTTGATTATCATGGGCTACTTGAAAAAAATATTCAAGTCTGGAAAAAAAATTGATCAAAAAAACATTCCCGAAACCTCGAAAGAATGGAACATAATTGTTGAGGGAATGACCTGTAGTCACTGTAAAGAAAATGTTGAATACGCTATTCGCTCTGTAAAAGGGGTAAAAGATGTTCAGATAAACCTCGCATCAGGAGAAGTGATTTTTGCAGGGAAATCCATTGATCAGAAAAAGGTGAAAGATGAAATTGAAGGTGTCGGATACAATATCCGCAGAGAGTTCCATCTACCATAGAATATTCAATATTGGTTACTGGATTATTTAAAGTTCATCAAAGGCAGGAATAGGTAACTGCCTGTTAACCTGGCCAATGCATGTGTTGATGAAATACAATGCAGTATTTGGCCAGAAAAATGAGGAAGGAATGCCAAAAGCATATTATTATTTTGGCATGAAGTACTAGCTCCATAACCCCTTACAAAATATATGTGCAAAGAGATTCGAAGATTGTTCGACTCAAAACACTATCTGAACTTTGAAAAACTAAGCACTCATTAACAGAAAATCTACTGCTTAAATGTGAAAATATTTGCTATTTTTGTGGTCATTTTTGAGATTAAATTTTTAATAAAATTGATAACATGTCACAAGTAAAAAGAGTTTACACATTTGGAAATAAAAATGCCGAGGGAAAAGCTGAAATGAAAAACCTACTGGGAGGGAAAGGTTCGAACCTTGCAGAAATGAACCTGATAGGAGTTCCTGTACCTCCGGGATTTACAATTACTACAGAAGTATGTGCCGAGTATAATAAGCTGGGAAGGGATAAGGTAGTAGAATTATTGAAACAAGAAGTTGAACAATCTGTATCCTATGTTGAAAACATCATGGGAATGGAGTTTGGAAGTGTGCAAAATCCCCTTCTTTTATCTGTACGTTCAGGTGCCAGGGCCTCTATGCCAGGAATGATGGATACGGTCTTAAACCTTGGGATGAATGATGATGCTGTGAAAGGCCTGATTGAAAAAACCGGAAATGAAAGATTTGTTTGGGATTCTTACCGTCGATTTGTGCAAATGTATGGGGATGTAGTATTGGGAATGGAACCATCTTCCAAGAAAGCTATGGATCCATTCGAAGAAATAATTGAAGATCTTAAAAAAGAAAAAAATGTTCTCCTGGATACAGAGCTTACTGTTGATGATTTAAAGGAAATGGTCCGCAGGTTCAAGGAAGCTGTTAAAAAGAAAACCGGTAATGATTTCCCAACAGATCCATGGGCCCAGCTTTGGGGTTCAGTTATGGCAGTTTTTGATAGTTGGAATACAGAAAGAGCGATCCTGTACCGGAAGTTGAATAAAATTCCTGATGAATGGGGCACAGCAGTGAATATTCAGGCTATGGTATTTGGGAATATGGGTGAATCATCTGCAACCGGAGTAGCATTTACCCGGGATGCCGGAACAGGCGAAAATTTATTTAACGGAGAATACCTTATCAACGCACAGGGTGAAGATGTTGTTGCAGGCACCAGAACACCTCAGCAGATCACAAAAGAAGGTTCATTAAGATGGGCAGAGCTGGCAATGGTTTCTGAAGAGGAAAGAGCTCTTGAATTCCCATCATTAGAGGAAACAATGCCGGAAATTTACAAGGAACTTTTTGAGACTCAGAAAAAACTTGAACTGCACTATAAAGATATGCAGGACCTCGAATTCACCATTCAGGAAGGAAAACTTTGGCTTTTGCAAACCAGAAACGGGAAACGTACCGGTGCTGCCATGATAAAAATCTCAATGGATCTGCTACATGAAGATCTGATTGACGAAAAAACCTCCTTACTCAGGAATGAACCTGAAAAATTAGATGAATTACTGCATCCTGTATTTGACGATCAGGCTATTGCAGATGCACATGTTTTAGCAAAAGGACTCCCCGCTTCACCTGGAGCAGCTACCGGCCAGGTTGTGTTTTTTGCCGACGAAGCAGAACAATGGTCTGCTGAAGGAAAAGAGGTAATACTGGTTCGTATTGAAACATCACCTGAGGATTTAAAGGGAATGCATGTTGCCAATGGAATCCTTACCGCTAGAGGGGGTATGACCTCCCATGCGGCAGTAGTGGCCAGAGGAATGGGTAAATGCTGTGTATCAGGAGCAGGATCTGTTTCCATTGATTATAATAATAAGACATTCAAAGCCGATGGAAAAACCTTTAAAGAAGGAGACTGGATTTCATTGAACGGATCTACCGGAGAAGTTTATGATGGGAAAATAGCAACTATCGATCCCGAAATCAGCGACTATTTTGAAAAGCTCATGAAGCTGGCAGATAAGCATTCAAGAATGTATGTACGTACAAATGCCGATTCGCCACATGATTCTGAAGTAGCACGATCCTTTGGTGCGAAAGGTATCGGTCTCTGTCGTACTGAACATATGTTTTTCGAGGGGGACAGAATTATCGCAATGAGAGAAATGATCCTTGCTGATGACGAAGAAGGAAGAAGAGTGGCCCTTGGTAAATTATTGCCCATTCAAAGGAATGATTTTGAAGGAATATTTGCAGCCATGCATGATCTCCCGGTAACTATACGTCTGCTAGACCCACCATTGCATGAATTTATCCCTCATGAGGAAGCCAACCAGAAAGAAATGGCTGCTGAAATGGGTATCAGCATAGAATTGATTAAGGCTAAAGTAGATTCACTTCATGAATTCAATCCAATGTTAGGCCACCGTGGATGCCGTCTGGGAATTACCTATCCTGAAATTACAGAAATGCAGGCAAGAGCAATCATTGAAGCTGCCCTGAACCTGAAAGAAAAAGGAATTAATGCCCATCCTGAAATAATGATTCCTTTGATCGGCACTCTTCAAGAATACAATTTGCAGGAAGATATTGTAAGAAAAACAGCTGAAAAAGTATTTGAAGAAAAAGGCAAGAGAATAGATTACCTCGTTGGAACTATGATTGAAATCCCACGTGCAGCTCTTATTGCAGATAAGATAGCAGAAGTGGCTGAATTTTTCTCATTTGGGACAAATGACCTTACCCAGATGGGATTTGGATATTCCAGGGATGATGCAGGTAAATTCCTCCCGGTTTATATTGAAAAAGGAGTTCTTAAAAATGATCCCTTCCAGGTTCTTGACAGGGAAGGAATTGGGCAATTGGTTGAAATGGGTACTTCCAAAGGGAGAAAAACAAATCCCAAACTTAAAGTTGGAATTTGTGGCGAGCATGGAGGAGACCCAAATTCAGTGGAATTTTGCCATATGGTAGGCATGGATTATGTAAGTTGTTCTCCTTTCAGAGTTCCAATTGCAAGACTTGCAGCTGCACAGGCTAACCTGACAAACAAATAGTTAAATATTTAATATAAAAAAGGCAGTGGGAAAGAACCACTGCCTTTTTTATTGCTTTCCGGTATGCAGCATCATATTTTGTCCTCAATATGTATGGAATAAAAACAGCACCATGCTTCAGCATGGTGTTGGTAGAAAATGAAATATGTATGATAGTCAGCTTTAAGCTGACTTTATATTCAGTTTAATAAGTACGCTAAAGCGCACTGTAGACATCTGTTTGTTTGCATTTAACACCATGCTGAAGCATGGTGCTGTTTTTTGAATCCTTTGTAATGAAAAAGAATTAGCAGAAGTAAATCATTACTAATCAGAGAAAAACATTATCAACCCGGAAAATGAAATAGCAATAAAAGCCAATGTTTATAGGGCTTTTAAGCTTGTTGCTACCTTATAAAAGTCAATGTTAAAAAAAAAGTTTACTTTTGTAACCAGGGTAAACAAAAATAATATGCAAATAGTAATTAGAATCTCTCTGATCCTCCTTGCCTATTTAATCGGTTCAATTGCCACTTCTATTTGGATTGGAAGGTGGTTCTATGGCAAAGATGTACGTAATTATGGCAGTGGCAATGCCGGAGCAACCAATACTATACGTACTTTTGGCTGGAAAGCCGGAATAATTGTAATGGTTATTGATCTCTTTAAAGGATGGCTTGCTGTTCAGCTTGCCTTCTTATCCAGTTTTTATATTCCAAAATCAGACGATTTTATAACTTATCAGATGATTCTGGGAGCTGCCGCTATTTTAGGCCATATATTCCCTGTATATGCTCAATTCAGAGGAGGAAAGGGTGTCGCTACCCTGGTTGGAGTTGTCCTGGCTATTAGTCCCATTCCTACAGCTGTCTGTGCAGGTATATTTTTCCTTACAGTTTTTCTTACTAAATATGTCTCTCTTAGCTCAATACTAGCAGGATTCTCATTTCCCTTTGTCATTGTCCTTATCTTTCATACTACTACCCCCTCTCTTGTAATATTTTCCCTGGTAGTTTCTATTTTGCTGCTTTTCACTCATCAGAAAAACATTGAAAGATTATTACGGAATGAAGAATCCAAGGCAACATTTCTTATGCCGGTTCATAAAAGACCTGGATATAACGAAAGTTTGAAGGGTTAAAGATTGAAAAGTCTAATAATCGAAATCCCAAAATTGAAATGGGAATGTTTCTTTTAAGTTTTTTAGTCCGTATACAAAGTACGCTAAAGCGCACTGGTTTTATTGCTTTGTCTATATTTTACACCAAGCTAAAGCATGGTGCTGTCTTTTTAAAGACCATTCATGCTACTAATATATCCCACTCTTTGACCACAGTGAAATATGCTCCCTGACGATAAATGTCAGGATCTTCGACCTTCGTCGCATTTCACCCTGATGAAATATAAAGAATTTCATGGGGTAAACGTGGCAAGCTTTTAGACTTCATTTCTACCCCAATTCTTCCATTAATTTTTTCTGAAGTTCAGAGGGAGTGAGTTTATTGGATAATTTCCCATCCACAGAAATAGTAATATTACCGGTTTCTTCAGATACAATAACCACTACAGAATCTGTTTTTTCAGTCACTCCCACAGCAGCCCTGTGTCTCATTCCGTATTTTGCCGGTAAATATATATTCTCTGTTGTGGGAAGCAAGCACCTGGCAGCGCCAATTTTGTCATTAATAACTAATACAGCTCCATCATGAAGAGGACTATTTTTAAAAAAAATAGATTCTAGCAGCCGGGATGAAATATGTGCATCAATCCGGTCTCCCGTTTCCAGTATGTGATCTAATTCAGATTTCCTGGCAAAAACTATGAGTGCTCCGGTTAAAGTTGAAGACATCTTTTCGCAGGCCTCTACAACACTGACAATCTCATTACTTATAATTTCAGAGCTTTCCTGAGAAAATAAGGAAGAAAATGAAAGCCATTTTGGAATCCTGTACCTTCCACCCATAATCAATAGAAAACGACGAATTTCCTGTTGAAAGACTATAATCAAGGCTATTACTCCCACCCCGATAAACTGGCCCAAAATAGAACTTAATAATTCCATATTCAGGGCTTTCACCAGGAGCCAGAATAAATAAACCCCAAAAATCCCTAAAACAATATTAATGGCAATTGTTCCTTTAATCAACCTGTATAACTGAAAAAGCAGTACTGCTACCAGAAAAATATCCAGCATATCCAATATACTGATATGAATGAAGGATAAAACCATAATTTTCAATTAATTTTCTTCAAATACAAAACACGACAAACAGTTTTCAAAAACAAATTTAAAAAAATAATAGCATTTATATTTATAATTCTCAACCTGATAATAATTTCTGGAGATATACATCAACTAGCCTTAATCAGGTAAAAGTTCAAATATTTTCATTTGCTCACTAATTGTAGATTTTGCCTTTAGAACCAGACGTTCCGATTCTTTTGTTCTAACAAGGAAGGAAGCAATTCCCGCTTCTGCAGCAATAGTTTCAGCACCTGTAATATCACCTCCTTCAATTACTTTAAGAGAAACAAGCTCTGAATTATTTACACAAAGAATCCCATTAACATCTTCGATTCTAACATATATGATCAACAGGTCATTGACGGTTGCAGGTTTACCTGATTCAAAATAATCAAAAGATAATTTAGAAGGCATTCCAGGGGTTTTTACTTCATGCTGGCAAACCGCTTTCCCACTAATATAACCAATGGCCTTTATACTACCACTCTCCCATTTAATATTTGTAAATGTTACGGGAGCACTGGCTAATTGCGTGCAATTTCCACCATTAAAAGACTCACCTCCCTTATACCACAGTTCTTTCTTAATGGCATAATCACTGTCCGGACCATTATCACATTTTTGCCTGCTTAACTCTTTCCCGTTTATAAACAGTGCTACCTCATCAACATTTGCATATACCACAATCTTATTATCTTCAACCGGCTCGTTCCAGTAACTAGCTAAGAAAATATAGGGTTGGAATTTACCAGACGGGAGTGGTTTTCCAACGGGCATCTGACTCCTGAAAAATGGTATACTAAACTTCTCAATCCTGAAAATATCAGCAACTCCACTGTGACAAATATTATCACAACAACCCCTGTTATAGTCGTACATGCTCCACACTGCATCTCCTGATGTCCATGGATAATATGCCCTGTACCGGTTATGTGACCATTGGGCATTCCATGCATTTTGAAGCAGAGCCTTTTCTCCATCTCCCCTTGCAACCCTGGTGGTACTGTAATGACCACCAAACTCATAATCGTAATATTCGCGAATAAAACCAGGTTTTTCACTGTTATTTGGCCTGTTAAATCCTTCTTCCCAGTCGTTATACTGAACATCCCAGCCAAAATACCCATAACTATCACCTGAAGTGAAACATTGATCACCCGGGTACTCGCTATGTGCAACTTCTGCAGCAATATCTTTCCACCATTCAGGTGGCCACGATTCATTTAAAATCACCTCCCACATGATTACAGAAGGATGGTTTCGGTCGCGACGAATCATGTGCCGGATATCCCGGTAAGTTAGAGAAGTGAATTGTTCGTTTTTATTGAAAAACTGCCAGCCAGGAATTGGTTCAATGGCCAAAACTCCAAGCTCATCACATGCTTGCAGAACACTTATATCCTGTGGATAATGCCCCAGCCGAACTGTATTGAACCCGCATTCTTTTACATGGTAAATATCCCTGTATTGAGCCTCGTCAGAAATAGCATTACCCACATAGGGGTATTCCATGTGCCGGTTACTTCCAACAAGCCTGATTTTCTGACCATTTATTTCAAATCCCTTTTCCCGGCTAAAAGCTATTCGGCGAATTCCAATTCGCTGTTCTTCCCAATCGGTTACGATATCGTTTTCTACAACTTCGGTTTTTAACAGGTATAGATAGGGTTCATCAGGTGACCAAAGTTTAGGATCTTCAATTTTGATACTTTGTTTTACATGCCTGGCTTCCCCGGTCGAAAGCACCTCCGTCATCTCTGTCAAAGTCACCTCTTCACCTGTTCTTCGTTGTTGAAAGAGTCCGTCAATCTGGTATAAACTATGCCTCACTTTGATACTTACTTGCTCACATGATTCATTCTGCACCTGTGTCTGAATGGAAATGATGGCTTCATTCTCTGAAACCTCAGGATAGGTCACAAAAATCCCACCTCCGGCAATCTCGTTGGCTAAAATAGGATGCGTAATATGGATCTTGCTTTTTACAATTAGGTTCACATCGCGATAAATGCCACCATAATAACAAAAATCAAGATCTTCCAGGGGTTTCCCGGGAGGAATAAGGGAATTATTCCTATTATCAAGGCGAACCAATATCTCATTGGATTCCCCGAAATTTAAATACCCGGAAGCATCAATCACAAACGGAATATAACCACCAGCATGTTGCATTACATAAATTCCATTAATCCAGATATCAGCCAGCTGCATTGCCCCTTCAAATTCAAGGTATATAATTTTATCCTTCCAATCCTTATCAGCCTCAAATTGTTTCTTGTAATAACATATACCCTGCCACTGATGCAACACAGTTAAGTCTTCAATTTTCGGGTTATGTGGCAGCGTTATATTATCCCAGTTAGCTGATTCAAGCCTGTCAAACTCCACCTTCAATACTTCTTTTGGAATACTCAAACTTGCTTCGGTTGACACATAGGAAACATCGTATTGAGAAGACCAATCGCTGCCCTGATTGCCAATTTCGGCATTGCCTGATGATTCCCCGCTTAAGCGCATAAACTGCCAATCGTCATTAAAATTCATTCTCATTGGGCTATGCTTCACATCTGAACAGGCATGAAGCAAGCATAATAAACTGATAAGAATAAAACTTCTAATCATTGATGTTTTCATATTTATCTGTTAAGCTCACCTCCTTGAATCTTCTGAATAATTTTAATGGTTTCTTTTGCAGCTTTCACATCATGCACCCTGAGAATATCCACCCCCTTCATCAAAGCATATGAATGAGCGGCACTGGTACCGATCAATGAATCTTCAGAATCAACCTGTAAAAGCCCACTGATCATGGATTTCCTTGAAATACCAACCATAACAGGAACCTCAAGTAAAGCAAATGCATCCAGATCAGAAAGAATTTTGTAATTATGATCCAGGGTTTTTCCAAATCCGAATCCCGGATCTACTATAATGTCTTTTACCCCTAATAAATTCAATTCGTGCATTTTTTGAGCAAGAAACTTCATAATATCCTTCACAAGGTCTTCATACTTTGGATGATCCTGCATATTCTGCGGATTTCCCTGCATATGCATTATAATATAAGGCACATTCAAGTCTGCCATAGTTTCAAACATTTTTGAGTCTAATGTCCCGGCTGAAATATCATTGATTATATCAGCACCAAAATCCCTGACCATTCTTCGGGCTACCCCCGACCGGAAAGTATCAATGGAAAGAAAAAGATCAGGAAATTCTTTTCTGATTATTGAAATGGATGGTTCCAGCCTGGATAATTCTTCCTCTTCTGAAATCATCCCGGCCCCGGGTCTTGACGAATAGGCCCCTAAATCAACAAAATCAACTCCCTCCTCAATCATTTCGCCTACTCTTGTCAGAATTTCTGGCTGAGAAGTATACTTTGCCCCATCATAAAAAGAATCAGGAGTTATATTCAGTATCCCCATTACTTTTGGGCCATCGAAAATATAAATAACACCACGAAGATTAATGCTGGTATTCTTTGTAAGAAAGGAGGTCCCTGGCTGAAAAAAACTTTCTTTAGTGATCATTTTTTGATTACAAAATTCATGACAAATTTTCTTTTTGTGATGAATAATTCGGATTAACTTTATACAAATTTATAAAAAGCCATCTTTGTTAAGCATTTAACATTGTTTTATTTTAGGCGGCAATCATTACCAATTTGAACCAGGCATTGAGAAACATACTATAAACAAATGAAATTCATTGTAATTGAAGGACTTGACGGAGCCGGGAAATCAACCCAGATACAGCTTCTTCGTGATGAGCTCACAAAACTGCATAAGAAGTTTTATTATCTGCATTTCCCCAGAACAGACTCTCCTGTATTTGGAGAGTTGGTAGCACGCTTTCTCAGGGGTGAATTCGGGAAAAATGAGGATGTAAATCCGTATTTGGTGGCTTTGCTTTACGCTGGAGACAGGAAAAATGCTGCAAATACTATTCTTAAATACCTCGAAGATGGCACATATGTAATTGCCGATCGCTATGTCTATTCTAATATTGCCTACCAGTGTGCCAAGTTTTCTAATAAATCTGATAGGGAGACTCTCAGAAAATGGATATTTGATCTGGAATATAATTATTATAAGATCCCCAAACCTGACCTTAACCTTTTTCTTGATGTTCCTTTTCAATTCACTCATGAAAAATTAACAGATACAAGGAATGGAAAAGACAGAGATTACCTGAATGGAAATTTTGACATTCATGAAAAAGACCTGAATTTTCAGAAATTTGTAAGGGAGGTTTATCTTGACCAGGCTTCCAGAGATCAGAAACTTAAAATTATTAATTGTGGCAATAAAAATAACACTATTCTTCCGCCAGGTGCTATATTTCATAAAATTCTTGAGTTAATTAATACAGAGAATTTATTGAATCCCTAATGATCAACCGGTAACAATTACTTAATTTTCTAAAGGAATATTTGTAAAATATCAGGATAGCATGTACTCAAAACCCAACTTTATTAAATCTCTCATTATCTTCAGCCGAATGCTGGTAGGCTTTGTGTTTATCTTTTCTGGTTTTGTAAAAGGAATTGATCCCATGGGTTCTGCCTACAAATTTCAAGATTATTTCGATGTTTTTAACCTGAATTTCCTGCATAATTTTGCATTGATCTTTGCAATAGTTCTTTCAAGCCTGGAATTTATTGTTGGCATTTCTCTCTTTTTTGGCCTGAGAACCAGGATTGGTAGCTGGGGAGCCCTGCTTTTCATGATCATATTTACCCCACTTACTCTTATTCTGGCACTCTCCAATCCGGTTGACGATTGCGGTTGTTTTGGTGATGCTGTTGTTCTTACCAACTGGCAAACCTTCTGGAAAAATTTATTTCTTATGGTGTTTACTCTTGTCACTATCTGGGGCAGAAAGAAATTTATTAGTATTTATAAAAGTGCCACCGAGTGGATTGTAGTAACTGCTTTTCTTGTCTTTATTGGAGGCATATCCGGATATGGGCTCATTCATCTTCCGGTAATTGATTTCAGACCCTACAGTATCGGCTCATCAATTGTGGAAGGAATGACAATCCCCGAAGGTGCTGCACAAGACCAATATAAGACTACCCTTATTTATGAGAAAAATGGAATTCAAAAGGAGTTTTCAGATAATGACTTTCCATGGCAAGATAGCAGCTGGAGCTTTGTAGATCAAAAATCCATACTTATTAATGAAGGATATCAGACCCCGATTCATGATTTCAATATAGTCTCATCACATGGAGAAGATATTACATACCAGGTACTTGATAATCCGGATTTTTCATTCCTGGTGGTTTGTAAAAGTCTTTCTGAATCCAGGCTTGAATCTTTAAACCTGATTAACGAACTGGCCCTGTATTTTTTGCAGAGAGATATACCATTTTACGGACTTAGCTCATCAAATAGTTCCGAAATTGAGTCATTTTGGACAAACTCAGATCCATTCTTTGATTTTTATTCATGCGATGAAACTACATTAAAAACCATAATTCGATCAAACCCCGGGCTGCTGCTTCTAAAAGATGGTACTATTCTGGCAAAGTGGAGTTGGCGTGATATTCCAACTACTGACGAATTTTCAGGCCAACTTCTCTCAGAACAAATTACCATGCTCAGAAAAGACAGGGACAAATGGAAAATATATTCCCTGTTCCTGTCAATATTTTTACTCTGGTCACTCGCAGCATCATTTGTCCCCTACAAAAATGAGCGGTGAAATGAACTACCTCGTAGCAGAGCTAACGAGGTATCAAAATAGGAATTTGTTTTCAAAACGATGCAAGCCCTGTGAAATAGTGGCAAAGCCACTCCTGTAAAACAGGATTTCACGGGGCAAGCAT
>JAYEGO010000204.1:0-3837 GCA_034659155.1 Bacteroidota bacterium
ATGACCCCGTAGAAGCTCTGGAAGTATTACTACATGAATACAAAGCTACCCAGGCCAATCTGGAAAAAGGACATAAGGAACGCCTGGCTCAATCCCTGGCAAAGGCTTCTTCAATCCCTTATGGAAAAGTTTTGAGTCAGGAAGAAATGAGAGATCTGGTGGATCGTCTGTTTGCCTGCAATTCACCCAACTATTCTCCCGGAGGGAAACCTGTCATCTCTATTATTAGCATGGAAGAATTTGAAGAAAAATTCAATTGAATCTTTTTAGAGAAGTGACATTTTGACTGAAATTAGAATTTTTCATAAAATTTTTAACTTTGGCTCAAGTATTGAAGGACTTCATGCTATAAGCTACTTTTCGAAGGAAATGCTTTTAGCTCAATAAGAACAAAAAAACAACATCTGTGAATAACTTCAGAACATCCTTTGCCGGGACACCTGCAGTGGTTAAAAACCTGATCATTTTAAATATCTTGTTTTTTCTCGCCACCTATGTAATGCAAGCTTCATTTGGGCTTGACATTACCAAATATCTGGCCCTTTACCTTCCTTCATCTGAACATTTCAGACCTTATCAATTTATTAGCCATATGTTCATGCATGGAAGTTTAAGTCATATTTTCTTCAATATGTTTGCTTTATGGATGTTTGGAAGGGTGCTGGAAAGTGTATGGGGGGGAAAACGATTTTTTATTTTCTATTTTGTTACCGGCATAGGCGCTGCTCTTATTTATTCTTTGGTAAACTATATTGAATTTTCAGTATTAAAAGCTCAAATGTCTCCTGATCAAATTGATTCTGTTTTACGGGAAGGTTACAATGCCTTTGAGCAAGGGAAAAATTTTGTTGATCCTTTGATGAGGAAAATGAATCTCTTTCTAAATACTCCTACTATTGGTGCATCAGGTGCAGTATTTGGGGTCTTACTTGGATTTGGGATGCTATTCCCAAACACACAATTGATGCTGTTATTCCCTCCTATACCAATCAAGGCAAAATATTTCGTTATATTTTATGGTGTTCTTGAGTTATTCCTTGCCCTTTCACAACCAGGAAGCAATATTGCTCACGTTGCTCATCTTGGAGGCATGATTTTTGGGTATATTCTGATTAAATACTGGGGGAAGCAAAGCAATACTTTTTACTAGGAAGCTGATGAATCTAATTGAAGAAATAAAAAGCTCATATAAAAAAGGAAGTTCACTCCACAAACTCCTGTATATAAACCTTGGATTATTCCTTGCTGTAAAGCTGGTGTATATTTTCCTCTTCCTTTTTAACGTTGAGGAAGCTGAAGTACTTGTAATAAAATGGCTGGCTGTTCCTGCCTATCTTCCAGACCTGATTCTGAGAATATGGACACCCATTAGCTATATGTTCTTGCATGAAGGATTTATACACATTCTTTTTAATCTTTTATGGCTCTATTGGTTTGGAACTATTTTCCTTGAGTACTTTGATCAGAAAAAGTTAATTACAGTTTATTTGCTGGGAGGTTTATCCGGAGCTTTTCTTTATGTTTTATCATTTAATGTATTCCCTTCTTTTGCTCCATTCCTGGAACAATCAGTTGCCCTGGGAGCCTCAGCTTCAGTAATGGCTATTGTCATTGCAGTGGCAGCATATGTTCCTGATTATATAGTCAGGCTATTATTAATAGGTCCGGTAAAAATTAAATATATTGCCATTGCTGTTTTTGTTTTTACCTCTATTCTTGATTTTTCCACTAATACCGGGGGGAAAATAGCTCATATTGGAGGAGCAATATTTGGGTTTTTATACGTCTCGCAATACAAAAAGGGTAAGGATATTGGAAAAGGCTTTGATCGATATATGGATAATTTCTTCAGCCTATTCAAATCAAAAAGCAAATTAAAAGTAACACACAGGAAGGTTCCAAAAAATGACCTGGATTACAATTCTATGAAAGCAAATGAGCAGAAAGATGTGAACCAGATCCTTGACAAGATCTCAAAAGGAGGTTATGACAGCCTTACGAAAAAGGAAAAAGAGACTTTATTTAAAATGAGTAATAAAAAATAAGCAATTTTAGTTCCTGGAATATATATAAATAATAATCTTCATTGAAAAAAACTCTATTTAGAATAAGTAGTTTATTAGGATATATCTTACTTCCGGGCATTTTATTGTCTTACCTTTCTATTTGGGTTAACCCTGGAGACTTGTGGTTTCTGAGTATTTTTGGTCTTTTTTACCCCTATTTTCTTATTGGGAATTTAATCTTATTTGTTTATTGGATTTTTCGAAATAAAAAATTTGCCTTTCTGATTCTAATTGTTATTCTTTTAGGCTCAAATCACATAAGAAGTTATTTTCAATGGAAAGGTCCGGGAGAAAAAAAATACCAGAGTTTTATTTCCAATAAGACATCTGATATTAAAAACCTGAAAGTTTTAACCTACAATGTGAGATTGTTTAATTTTTATCAGAATGCAGATTCTGAAAATTCCTATAATGAATTCATACAACTTATTTTAAGCCAGAATCCTGATGTAATTTGCCTGCAGGAAGTCTTGATCTCTGAATATTCAGGAATTCCACTTGACAGACTTAAAAAGGATTTTAGTCAAACTCCTTTCACTTACTGTAAGCTTATAAAAAATCCTTCCGGAAGCAGAAAATACGGAAATGTTATCTTCTCTTCATATCCTATCATTAACAAAGGGGAGGTGGCCTTCAGCAAGACATATAACCGTAGTATTTTTGCGGATCTGTTAATAGATGATGACACTCTAAGAATTTATAATAACCACTTGCAGTCTTTTAATCTGGGATCAGAAAATTTTTCTTTTCTCACTGCTTTTGAACATAATTTTGACGAAGGTTCCTTAGATGAAATTCAGGATATTTCATTCAGAATGAAAGCAGCGTATATTCAACGGGCAAAACAGGCAAACTCATTAAAATTGCATATCAGGCAAACCCATTTGCCAGTAGTTGTTTGTGGGGATTTTAATGACACTCCGGTCTCTTATGTATATTACTGCATAAAAAAAGACCTTAAAGATGCATTTGTAGAATCGGGTAAAGGCTTTGGGAAAACCTATGACCAAATCTTTCCTGCTTTCAGAATTGATTATATTTTACATAGCAAAGACCTTTATCCCATAGATTTCAAAACTCTGGATACCTCCCTGTCTGACCATTATCCCCTGGTATCAAACTTTGCGTTCTAAAATATTCTGAATATCGAATAAGGATTAACGAAATCAGATTTTAGCTACTTCTCAAATCGTTAATCGGTGTTCCTTGTTCTTAAATCAATTTTACTCCAACTTCCTCTGTTAGCCGCTTTTCGAAATAATGTAATTTTTGTTCTGTCCCACTCATAAATACGGTGTATTCTTTTTAATCTGGGTGACACAAATGGCAAAAACAGGGATCATTAAAAAAAGATGTATGGCAGAAAAATAGCTTACACTTGAATTATGCCTGAAAGGCATAAATATATTAGCATAGGGCGATAAGCCCTATGGACTAAACAGGAACAAATGTTTTAGGACTGAAGGTCCGACAGGTAATAAATATTTAATACGATAATTGACACTTTAGGTTAATCCCAAACATATCTCTCATCATAATTTATTCCATACTCAAAAAAGAAAAGTCTCAATTCATCTTTAAATGATCTTTGTTTATGATAAGCCGGTTGATTTTGAATATATTTTTTTAACAATAGATTGTGACATAATTTACAGATTTACCAGTAAAATATACATATCGGACTTTCAGCCCTACTTTTGTTATATTTACAAAACCATAGGACTTCGTCCTATGCTAATACAGGTAGCTCTTTCAGAGCTATATAATTCCA
>JAYEGO010000205.1:0-14555 GCA_034659155.1 Bacteroidota bacterium
GCCAATAATTATAAAATCAAGCAATGGATCTGGATTACAGTAACTTATGCTTCCGCATTAGAGATGTATTTAAACATGAGAGCGGGAGCGTCATAATATATATAAAAGCGAGTATACTACGTAGTTTCTTTTATCTCCCAATCAAAACCATCCATTTTATCTTTGATCTTAATTCCCAGGGAGGTGAGGGCATTTCTTATCTTGTCAGAAGTTTCAAAATCATTCAGAAGTTTCGCTTCCTGTCGTATACTTAGAATTGTTTCAATCAAATCGGCAGTTAATTCCGAACCTTTCCCCGGATCTTCTTTTTTAAGTCCAAGAATCTCATCCACAAAGTTTTTATAAAGACTTTTTAAATTATTCAAATCATCCGAATGAGCATTAATTTTCCCCTCTTTTAATGCATTGATCTGTTTCAAACCATCAAACAGATGTGAGATTAGTATCGGTGTATTTAAATCATCATTTAAGGCCTGATAGCATTTAGACTCAAATTGCTTATAATCTATATTTGACTTAGATGAGGGTTGGATATTTTCCAGAGTTTCTACACCCCGAAATAGTTTTTCAAGGCCTTTTTCAGCAGCCGTCAGAGCTTCATTTGAAAAGTCAAGAGGACTTCTGTAGTGAGCTTGCAGCATAAAGAATCGAACACTCATCGGGCTATATGCTTTTTCCAAAAGGGGATGTTTACCTGAAAAGAAATCGTCCAGTGAAACTGCATTACCAAGAGATTTTCCCATTTTTTGACCATTCAGGGTAATCATATTGTTATGCATCCAGTACCGAACCGAACTTTTACCATGGACTGCAGTAGATTGTGCAATTTCGCATTCGTGGTGAGGGAACAAAAGGTCTAAGCCTCCACCATGAATGTCAAACTCATCACCAAGGTATTTAGTCCCCATAGTAGAACATTCCAGGTGCCACCCGGGAAAACCATTGCCCCATTCTGACGGCCATTGCATAAGATGTTCGGGGGAAGCTTTTTTCCAGAGTGCAAAATCAAAAGGGTTTTTCTTTTCATTCTGACCATCCAATTCGCGTGTGTTGCTTTGAAGATCTTCCAATACCCTTCCGGAAAGAATACCATATTTATACTTTTCATTGTACTTTTTTACATCAAAATACACAGAGCCATTTTTTTCGTAGGCAAAACCGCTTTTAAAAATACGTTTAATAAATTGCTGTTGCTCAATGATGTGCCCGGATGCCTGGGGTTCAATGCTAGGATCCAGAACATTGAGTTGTCGCATAGACCTATGATAGCTGTTTGTGTAATACTGAACTATCTCCATTGGTTCCAGACTTTCAAGCCGGGCTCTTTTAGCAATCTTATCTTCTCCATCATCCATATCATTTTCAAGATGACCCACATCGGTAATGTTTCGTACATACCTCACCTTATAATCAAGGTGTTGTAGATATCTGAAAAGGATATCAAACGTAATTGCTGGTCTGGCATGACCAAGATGTGCATCTCCATATACGGTAGGGCCACATACATACATTCCAACATGAGGAGGATTCATGGCTTTGAACTCTTCTTTCTTTCGGCTTAGAGAGTTATATATAAATAACTGATTTTCCATTGATTATAAATAGTATAGTGCAAAAATATGCTTTGTAAAATTAATAATAATTCTTCAACCCCAGGGAAATATCTCGCACAGAAACCAAATGAATTACGAAATCATTTTACTACGCTTTGGGAATTGTAGCATAATAATGTATTTTTGTGAACTCTTATTCAAATATTCTTTTCAAGGAAGAGTGTTTGATTTATTAAGAAGAGGGGAGAGATTAGGCTCAAAGAACCTCTAGCAACCATTCCTGCAAACCAATGGGAAAAAGGTGCTAAAACCTAATCCAGTACTGGTTGCTATTGGAATCAGAAAATGGAGATGATAAATGAATACTTCAATAATGGATCTTATTTTAGAATAAAGTATTATTTCCAGGGAGTAAAAGCTTCCCATGGATTGTGTCACTGTAATATGTATGAGTTTAAATTTGTATGGCTGTCGAATTATTTAAAATAAAAAATCTTCTGAAACTGGAATTTGGTTCCTCTTTTTCTGAGCTTGAACTTGCCTATCATAGCTATGGGAGTTTGAATAGCGCAGGAGATAATGTAATATGGGTTTTTCATGCTCTGACTGCAAATTCAGATCCACAGGAATGGTGGCCAGGAATGATTGGAAAAGGATATTTGTTTGACCCTGAAGATTATTATATAATTTGTGTCAATATTGTTGGTTCCTGTTATGGTTCTACGGGACCACTTTCTACAGATCCAGAAACAGGGAAACCCTATTTTCGTAATTTCCCACTGGTTAGTTACAGGGATCTTGTACAGGTATATGATAAACTTAGAAAATATCTGGGAATCAAAAAAATTCATACAGCTATTGGTGGGTCTATTGGTGGAGCTCAGGCAATAGAATATAGTATTATATTCCCTGATTTGATTCAACACCTGATTGTTATCGGATCAGGAGCAGCCGCTTCTCCATGGAGGATTGCATCCACCGAGTCTCAGAGGCTGGCAATTGAGGCCGATTCAGGTTTTTACGAGAACGAAGCACATGGAGGTAAAAAAGGATTGAAAGCAGCCCGGGCCATGGCTTTGCTAGGGTATCGTAATGCAGAAGTCTACAACAAAACACAGGCTGAAGAGAACGATGAAGTATATAAAAACTTTAAAGTTCAGAGTTACCAGATATACCAGGGAGAGAAATTGATCAATCGCTTCGATGCATATTCTTATTATTCTATGCTGAAGATGTCTGATACTCATAATGTTGGACGTGGCAGAGGGGGACAACTAAAAGCTCTTACTTTGATTAAAGCAAAAACCCTGGCCATTGGAATCTCTACAGACCATTTGTTTCCGGTTGAAGAGCAAAAATTTCTTGCAAACAATATTGAGAAAGGAACATATGTGGAACTGGATTCCTTTTATGGGCACGATGGGTTTTTAATTGAAGTAGAGAAAATAACTGAAGTGGTAAGGAAATTTTATAATAGCTAGTTTCCCGAAGAGGGGATATAATAATATAATTATGGACAGGAGTAAAGTTTTTGAGAAATTACTTGCTGAAAAAGTTCTGGTACTGGATGGTGCCATGGGAACCCTTATTCAGGATCATAAGCTATCAGAGAAAGATTTTCGTGGGGATGAGTTTCAGGATCATTCCAGTCCACTGAAAGGGAATAATGATTTGCTTTCTCTTACGCAGCCCACGATAATTAAAAATATACACAAAAGATACCTGGAAGCAGGGGCCGATATAATTGAGACAAATACCTTCAATGCCAACAGAATTTCCCTTGCTGATTATGGGCTGGAGAACCTGACATATAGAATAAATAAAGCAGCGTCACAGATTGCCAGAAGTGCAGTGGACGATTTTATAAAGGCGAATCCCGGGCAAATAAAATTTGTTGCCGGATCTATTGGGCCTACCAGTAAAACGGCATCTATTTCTCCCCGGGTTGAAGAACCAGGCTTCAGGGAAGTACATTTTAACGATTTGAAGGAGGCCTATCAGGAGCAGGCTGCCGGGCTTATAGATGGAGGTGCAGATATTATATTATTAGAAACAATTTTTGACACCTTGAATGCAAAAGCAGGCCTGTTTGCGATTCGCGAAGAGATGAATAAGAGGAACCTGAAACTTCCGGTAATGGTCTCAGGAACTCTTACCGATTCAAGTGGTAGAACCCTTTCAGGGCAAACCCTGGAAGCATTTTTAACTTCGGTTTCAGGCTTGAATATTTTTAGTATTGGCTTGAATTGTGCCATGGGGGCTCATGAATTAAAGCCGTTTGTAAAACAAATATCAGAGAAGGCAAGCCTTCCAGTAAGCATTTATCCTAATGCAGGACTTCCCAACCAATTTGGAGAGTATGATGAAACACCGGAAGAAATGAGCTTACTCATGAAAGAATTTTTGGATAAGGGGCAGGCAAATATAATTGGTGGTTGCTGTGGAACTACTCCTGAGCATATTCGTAGATTTTCATTACTGGCAAAAAAGGCCAAACCCAGGATAGTTCCTAAAGCCAGGAAAAACCTACAACTAAGTGGATTGGAAGGGTTGGTTATATATTCAGGAAGTAATTTTATAAATATTGGAGAAAGAACCAATATGGCAGGGTCGAAAAAATTTGCCAGGTTGATTAGGGAAAACAAATATGAGGAAGCATTAAAGATTGCAAGAGAGCAAGTTGAAAATGGAGCTCAGGTAATTGATGTAAATCTTGATGATCCAATGTTGGATACTAAAGAGGAAATGATCAGGTTCCTTTCTATTTTGGCATCAGACCCGGAAGTTGCAAGAGTTCCTGTAATGATTGATTCTTCGAAATGGGAAGTATTGGAGGCAGGTTTGCGATGCTTGCAGGGAAAGGGGATAGTAAATTCAATTTCTTTGAAGGAGGGAGAAAAGGAATTCCTGGATAGGGCCCGGGAAATTATGAATTATGGTGCGGCGGTGGTAGTTATGGCTTTTGATGAAAAAGGACAGGCTGCAAATTATGAAAGAAAGATTGAGATAGCATCAAGAGCTTATAAACTCCTGACAGAAAGAATAAAATTCCCTCCGGAAAATATAATTTTTGATCCGAATATATTAACCATTGCAACAGGAATAGAAGAGCATAATAATTATGCATTGGATTTCATTCATGCTACAGAATGGATTAAAAAAAATCTTCCATTTGCTTGCGTGAGTGGAGGAATAAGTAACCTGTCATTTGCATTCAGGGGAAACAATGTAGTTCGTGAAGCTATGCATGCTGCTTTTTTGTACCATTCCATAAAAGCAGGCCTGGATATGGGAATCGTAAATGCAGGAATGTTACCGGTTTATAGTGAAATACCTGAAACTTTGCTAACAAGTGTGGAAGATGTGATTCTAAACCGACACAATGAAGCTACAGACCGATTGATAGAACTAGCTCAAAACATAGATCCTTCCAGTCAAAAAGCTGGGGAAAAGAAGGATACATGGAGGAATGAGTCACTTGATAAACGAATTGAAATTTCTCTTGTAAAGGGAAATCACGATTATATTGAGCAGGATATGAAAGAAGCTCTGGAAATATATCCCTCTTCATTGGATATAATTGAAGGGCCCTTAATGAAAGGTATGGATGTGGTAGGAGATCTTTTTGGAGATGGGAAAATGTTTCTGCCCCAGGTCATAAGAAGTGCCAGGGTTATGAAGAAAGCCGTGGCTTTCCTGAATCCTTATATTGAGGAAGAGAAAAAAGCAGATAAGAACCCCATGTCTGTTGGGAAGATACTTATGGCTACAGTGAAAGGAGATGTTCATGATATAGGTAAAAATATTGTTTCCCTGGTACTTGAATGTAACAATTATGAAGTGGTGGATCTGGGCGTTATGGTTCCTGCTGAAAAAATATTAAATGAAGCAAAACTGCAAAAAGCAGATATTATTGGATTGAGTGGATTGATTACTCCTTCTCTTGAAGAAATGATAAACATTGCAAAACAAATGAAGGAAAGAGATTGTAAACTCCCTTTGTTGATTGGTGGTGCCACTACTTCAGTTTTGCATACGGCAGTGAAAATTTTCCCTGAGTATGATAATGGAGTTATTCATGTTAAAGATGCTTCAAAAAGTGTTCAAACAGTAGCAAAATTGTTGCTTGAAGATCGAAAAAGAACATTTTTAACGGAAGTGGGGAAAAATTATAATTCGCTGAGGGAAATAAACAAAGGAGTAAAAAGAAAAACTATTTCTATTGAGCTGGCGCGAAAAACCCCATTCAAACCGGATTGGAAAAAAAATCCTCCTGTAAAACCTGCTCAATTAGGAATTCAGGAAATCAAGTTAGAAGATCTTACGGAGATTAGTACCTATATTGACTGGACCTTCTTTTTTCATGTGTGGGAAATAAAGGGTCGTTTTCCTGAGATATTGAATCATCCTGAAAGGGGAAAAGAAGCTTCCAGACTATATGTAGATGCCAGGGTGATGCTTGATAAGATAATTCAGGATGGGATTTTAAAAGCAGAGGCAGTGCTGGGAATTTTTCATGCAAATACAATTGGAGATGATATCATATTGTATACAGATGAAAACAGGAAGGATGAAATAGCAATATTAAATCAATTGCGACAGCAATCCGTATTGGATGAAGGAAAGACCATGCTTTCACTTGCAGATTTTGTGACCCCCAGAGACTCAGAAATTGCTGATTATCACTCTGTGTTTGCGGCCACTGCGGGTATAGGAATTGAGAAGTATATTGAAAAGTTTGAAGCCGGGAATGATGATTATTCTGTGATCATGGTTAAGGCACTTGCTGATCGTTTAGCTGAGGCTTTTGCAGAATGGCTTCATGAAAAAGTCAGAAAAGAACTTTGGGGTTTTGTGCCGGATGAGAACTTAAATCTCAATCAGCTTTTGCAGGCCAGATATCAGGGAGTAAGACCGGCTTTCGGTTATCCAGCTTGTCCTGATCATTCAGAAAAGAAAAAGATTTTCGAACTCCTTGATGTAGAAAAACGCATAGGACTTAGAATTACCGAGAATTTTTCTATGTCTCCGGGAGCATCTGTTAGCGCACATATTTTTTCGAGTCCTGATTCGAAGTATTTTGATGTAGGAAAAATATCAAAAGATCAAGTTATTGATTATGCAAGGAGGAAGAAATATTCCATTGAGGAAATGGAGAGAATACTTGCGCCAAATTTAAGTTACTAATACTAAAAATTGAATTATGGGAATTAAAGTAATAGACCTGTTAAATAATACTGATAAAACCTTATTTTCATTTGAGTTGCTTCCGCCATTAAAGGGAGAAGATATTAAAGCTATCTATCACACAATCGATCCTTTGATGGAATTTAATCCCCCATATATTAATGTAACTTATCATCAGGAAGAGGTTGTTTACAGGAAAGTAAAGGAAAATTTGCTGGAAAAAAAGACTATTTGGAAGCGACCAGGAACTGTTGCAATATCAGCCTCTATTAAGTATAAATATAAAGTGGCAGTAGTACCACATATTATTTGTGGTGGATTTACAAAGGAGGAAACAGAAAATGCCCTGCTTGACCTGAATTTTCTGGGGATGAATAATGTTTTGGCCATCAGAGGAGATGCTCCGGCTGACACCAAAATATTTGTCCCTGAAGCAGGAGGGCATCATCATGCTGTGGATATTGTGAAACAAATAATGAAACTGAATAAAGGGATTTACCTGGATAAAGAACTGGAAAATAAAAAACCCACCTCTTTCTCTGTTGGAGTAGCTGGATACCCTGAAAAGCACCCTGAATCTCCCAATATGGATTCAGACATTCATTTTCTAAAGAAAAAAATTGATGCAGGAGCTGAATACATTGTTACTCAAATGTTTTTCGATAATAATAGGTATGTTAATTTTGTTGATAAATGTCGTATGGCAGGAATTAAGGTACCAATTATTCCGGGACTTAAACCTATAGCTGCATTGAGTCATTTAAATTATCTTTCAAAAACCTTTAGTATTGATATTCCTGATTTACTGGTAAAAGAAGTATTGAAATGTAAGGATAACAACCAGGTTCGTGAAGTTGGAATTGAATGGGCCGTGCAGCAATCTAAAGAATTAATAAAATATGGTGTTCCGGTATTGCATTACTATACTATGGGAAAACCCGATAATATCCGAAAAATTGCGGAACGGGTTTTTTAAATAAATTAATAATTACAAAAAATAACAAAGTCCGGTAAATTTGCTGGATCAATAAAAAATGAATAAGAAAAAAAAGACAATAAAAAAAATCTCCTTCAAAAAGGAGGAGTTAAAGAATAAAGTATTAGGGGTTTTTGCGAATAAACCTACAAAAATATTGAATTATAAGCAAGTTGCCAGCCACCTGCAAATAAAGGATGCTGGAGCCAGGAAGATGATAGTTACTATTCTTGATGAGCTTAAGGGGAATGAAAATCTTACTGAAATATATAGAGGGAAGTATAAACTAAAGCGGAAAGGGGGCTTTGTAATTGGAATAGTTGATCTAACGGCGTATGGATCTGCCTATGTACGAGTAGATTCTTTGAGTGAAGATATATTTATCGCCCAGGTAAATTTAAACCGGGCTCTGCAAGGAGATACTGTTAAGGTATTCTTGTATGCTCAAAAGAAAATGCATAGGCTTGAAGGGGAAGTGGTTGAGGTGTTGGAAAGGGCAAAGAAAACTTTTGTTGGAGTAATTCAGATCTCCGGAAAGTTTGCCTTTGTGGTTTCAGAGAAAAAGCGAATGCCCTATGATATTTATATATCTCAAGACAAATTGAAAGGTGCAAAGAATGGCCAAAAGGTTGTAGCCCGTATTTGTGACTGGCCCCAAAATGTTAAGAATCCATTCGGAGAAGTAATTGAAATTCTTGGCAAACCTGGAGAGCACGAAGTTGAAATTCATGCTATACTTGCAGAATATGAACTGCCATACAAGTTTACTAAAGAAGTGCTAATGGCGGCGAAGAATGTTTCAGAAAAAATCTCTGTCGGAGAGCGAAAGAATAGACGTGACTTTAGGAACACAACTACTTTTACCATAGATCCTATAGATGCAAAGGATTTTGACGATGCCCTTTCAGTTAGAAAAATGACAAATAACAATTGGGAAATCGGAGTTCATATTGCAGATGTTACTCACTATGTAAAACCTGGGACAATACTGGATGAGGAAGCCTATGAAAGAGGAACATCTGTTTATCTGGTAGACCGGGTAGTTCCCATGTTACCAGAAAAACTATCCAATGAGATATGCTCACTGAGGCCGGATGAGGAAAAACTTTGTTTTTCAGCAGTTTTTGAAATGAATGAAAATGCGGAAGTAATGTCTGTGTGGTTTGGAAAAACCATCATAAAGTCAAATAAACGGTTTACTTACGAAGGGGCACAACAGATTATAGAAACAGGTAATGGAGAACTTAAGAATGAAATGTTGCAATTGCATCAACTAGCTCAGATACTGAGGAAAGAGCGTTATAAAACCGGATCTTTTGAATTTGAGAGAGTAGAAGTAAAATTTAAAATAGATGAGAAAGGGGTACCCTTAGGAGTGTACTTTAAAGAAAATACAGAATCTAATCAGCTGGTTGAAGAATTTATGCTTCTGGCTAATAAAAAGGCAGCCGAATTGGTGTCAAAGGGAAATAAGAAAGAGAAATCAGGTATGTCAAAACCCAAAGCCTTTGTTTACAGGATACATGATAAGCCCAACCGGGAAAAAATGGAATCTTTTTCGAGAATTGCAGCAAAATTCGGACATAAAATGTCATCTCTTGAGGGAAAAAATATTTCTGCAGAGATAAATCAGGTATTAAGAAAGGTTCAGGGTCAGAGGGAGCAGAATATAATTGAGACATTGGCTATTAGATCTATGGCAAAAGCCATATATTCTCCTCAAAATATCGGACATTATGGATTGTCTTTTAAGCATTATACTCATTTTACATCTCCCATACGGCGATATCCTGATATGATGGTTCATAGAATACTGGCGTCTTTCCTGGCAGGAGAAAAATCAAAAAGTGAGAAAAGACTGGAAAAAGAGTGTCAACATACTTCAGACATGGAAAAAAGAGCTGCAGAGGCGGAAAGAGCGTCTGTAAAATTTAAACAGGTAGAGTTTTTAGCTGATAAAATCGGGGAGCAATTTTCAGGAATAATTTCTGGAGTGGCAAACTGGGGCTTATATGTTGAGATTGTGGAAAATAAATGTGAAGGAATGGTACCAATCCGTGACCTGGATGATGATTTTTATGAATTCGATGAAAAGAATTTTCAGTTGATAGGGAATAGAACCAGGAAAAAATACCAATTGGGTGATATGGTAAACATAGAAATTGCCAGAGCAAACCTGGCTAAAAAACAATTGGATTTCAGGATCGTTAATTGAGCATCTAACAGATTGTTTTATATTTGTAAATATCCGAACGATTTGGTCAAAGGTTCAAAAACCATGAAGAATAAGCGAAAAGTCAGAAAAGCCATTGTAGAAGTTGCATCTTCAATATTTTCGAAGTTTGGGTTTAAGAAAACTTCTATGGATGATATTGCCAGGGAGTTTGGCATGGGAAAAAGCTCTCTGTATTATTATTTTGAAAGCAAAGAAGATATTTTTGAAGCTGTAGTTGTTCATGAAGCGGATGTGTTAAAAATTGCTTTGATGGAAGTGATTAGCAAAACAAGAGATCCGCGAGAAAAGTTAAGGCATTATATACTTGTAAGAATGAGCAGTTTTCGTAAGCTTTCTAATTATTATAATGCTATTTTTAGTGAAGATCTTTCGCATTTTGAGTTTATTGAAAAGATACGGGAGCGATATGATAAGGAAGAGGTACAAACTGTTGCACACATCCTTACAGAGGGTGCAAAAATGAATATTCTTACGATTAAAAATACTGAATTAGCAGCAATTGCCATTTGTACTGCAATGAAGGGACTTGAAATTCCGCTTTTTTGGAAACGTAAAGATTATGAAATTGAGTCTCGACTAAATGATATTCTGGATATGCTTTTTTATGGGATTGTGAAAAGAAAGGAGAACCAAACAAGTAAATTCTGAAAAAAAATTATCTTTACACACACCAAATACATCTTATTGAAAACAAAATTTTTAAAAACATGAAAACTTTAACTACAATTTTGGGTCTTTTTATTGTAACCCTGGCCTTTGGTCAAACTGCTGCCGACAAAGTATTGGGTAAGTGGTATACAGATGATAAAGAAACAATCGTTGAGATTTACAAAACAGGGGAAAAGTATTTTGGGAAAGTTGTATGGTTAATGGAGGAAAATGAAGATGATGGTACTCCGAAGGTAGATGATGAAAATCCGGATGCCAAATTGCAAAAAAGGCCAATTATGGGGCTTAATATATTGAAGGGATTCTCATATGATTCCGAGGACAAAGAATGGGCTGATGGTACCATCTATGATCCTAAAAACGGGAAGACTTATGATTGCTATATGTGGATAGAAAAGGCAGGTGAGATACAAATAAAAGGCTTCGTTATGGGAATGCGTTTTATTGGAAGAAGCACTACCTGGACCAAGGCAGAATAAGGAACTTTTCATTTTTTAAAGCCTTTACATATTTTTGAGACAGTGCTTAGACTTTTAGAGCTTAAAAAAGCGTTTTTGAAAAATAAGAATGGAGCTTACACCAAGGGTAATGGAAGTGTCAGCAAGATTGAATACAGGTCTGAAGAAAATAAAATCATGCCCTGACAACCAGGGAACCCATTTCGGAAACGAGCCGTTTATGATAGGGAAATAGAACATGTCAACCACTTTCCCATGAAGGAAAGATGAATAGCCTCCTCCTTCAGAAAAGAATGTTGCTGTTCCGAAGTAGCTATCTGTAAAAATCATACCATAAAAAGCACTATCAATAATATTGCCAATGGCTCCGGCTAAAATAGCTGAAATACTGAAAATCAGTCCATAGGGATATCCTTTTTTAATGAGACTTGTTAAATACCAGCCTATCCCTCCAATTGCTATGATTCGGAAAATGCTAAGAATAAGTTTTCCGGCTTTCCCAGCAAACTCCATTCCAAAAGCCATACCATTATTTTCAATGAAATGAAGAAGAAACCAGTTTCCTATGACTTTGTACTCCTGTCCAAGAAACATATTGGTTTTAACCCAAATCTTAAGACTTTGATCAAGTACAAGAATGGCCAGAATAAATAGTATAGATTTTGTGCCTTTTGACATATATTATTGTCAGTCTTTTTTGTGAATATCTTTATCAAAATAAATAACTGAATGGAACGCAGAGTTCATTCAGTTATGATATGTTTTAACTTCGAATAATTTATCGCTGATTTTGTTTGGCCTCGATACAAAGAGTTGCATGAGGAACAGCTTTCAGCCTTTCTTTAGAAATTAATTTGCCAGTTTCTCTACAAATACCAAATGTTTTATTTTCTATTCTAATTAGAGCGGCATCAAGGTGTTGAATAAATTTATACTGTCTTTGAGCAAGTTTTCCAGCTTCTTCTTTAGAAAGAGTTGCTGCCCCCTCTTCTAATACCTTAAATGTTGGAGAAGTATCTTCAATGTCGTTGCTGTGTTCGTGAGAAATTGCTGATTTTAACAGATCATAATCTGCCCTGGCCTTTTCTATCTTCTTTAAAATAAGCTCCTTAAACTCCTGCAGCTCTTCGTCATTATATCTTGTCTTATCTGCCATAGCTGTAAATATTTTAATATAAATATAACAAAAAAAAGTGAATAATATTTTAGCAATTTCACTCTATTTTTTAAAATTTTTTTATTGCGATTTTTGAATTTTAACCATGGTAAGAACATTTTCTACCAATTCCATTTCTTTTCCTTCCTTTAGCTCTTCCACCAATAGTATTTTATTTGCCAGAATCTGACTGCTGATATAATCCTTATGGGTTTCCACGGCTTTATCAATAGCATGATGACGTTTGATTTTGACAAGTATTTTATCTGTTACATTAAACCCACTTTCTTTTCTCAGATTTTGAACCCTATTTACTAATTCCCGGGCGATTCCCTCATTCTTTAAAGCCGGGGAGAGGTTGATATCAAGAGCAAGTGTTAAAGTTCCATCATTTGCAACAAGCCATCCGGGAATATCCTCCGAAAGAATTTCCACATCTTCGAGGGTTAGATTTATATCAAGACCCTGAATATTTAACAAAAAATTTCCATCTTTCTCAAAATGCAGAATATCTTTCTGTGACAATTGTGCAATTTCACCTGCAATGAGTTTCACTTGTTTTCCATATCGAGGTCCCAGTGATTTGAAATTGGCTTTGATTTTTTTAACCAGAACTCCTGAAGTATCTGTAAGGTATTCAATATCCTTAACATTTACTTCTGAAAGAATGAGGTTTTTCACGGCTTCCACTTGTTCCTTAATAGATCCGTTGCTTACAGGGATCATTATTTTATTAAGTGGTTGTCGAACTTTCAGATTAACCTTTCGTCGCAGCCCCAATACCATAGATGATATTTTTTGGGCAATTTCCATTTTTCCCTCAAGATCCTTATCAATTAGTTTGAAATTGTATTTAGGGAAATCGCTAAGATGACATGATTCAAACTTACTTTTACCAGTAATGGAATTCAAATCCATGAAAACTTTATCCATATAAAAAGGAGCAATTGGAGAAGCCAGAATTACCACTTTTTCAAGGCATTCATACAATGTTTGATAGGCAGAAATTTTATCCTTCGAATATTCTCCACCCCAGAATCTTTTCCGGTTTAATCTTACATACCAATTACTTAAATTTTCAGTAACAAACTGCTGAATTTCTCTTCCTGCCTTAGTGGGTTCATAACTCCTGTAATGATTTTTCACCTTTTTTGTAAGAGAGTGGAGTAAAGAAATAATCCACCTGTCTATTTCAGGTCTTTCTTCAACGGGGACTTCTTCCTCCTGGTATCTGAAACCATCAATATTTGCATAAAGGGCAAAAAATGAATAAGTATTATAAAGGGTTCCAAAAAACTTGCGTTTTACTTCATCTATTCCAGTAATGTCAAACTTCAGATTATCCCAGGGTTGGGAATTTGTTATCATGTACCAGCGGAGAGGATCAGAACCATATTCTTCAATTGTTTTAAATGGATCAACTGCATTTCCAAGACGTTTAGACATTTTATTCCCATCTTTATCTAACACAAGTCCATTTGAAATGATGTTTTTAAAAGCTACCGAATCAAAGAGCATTACTGCAATGGCATGTAATGTAAAAAACCAGCCCCTTGTTTGGTCCACACCTTCTGCAATGAAATCTGCCGGGTAAAAGTTATGAAAACCAGAATCTTTAATTGAAAATGGATAATGCATTTGGGCGTAAGGCATGGCACCGGAATCAAACCACACATCAATCAATGCTGGTTCCCTGAACATTTTTTCCCCATTTGGAGAAATCAGAATAATATTGTCAACAAAAGGTCGGTGAAGATCAAAATTCTCATAATTGATCTTTGAATAATCTTCATTTACATAAGTAGCCAGAGGATTTTCATTCATAAATCCAGCCTGTACAGATTTTTCAATTTCCTGTTTTAGTTCAGAAACTGATCCAATACAAATTTGCTCTTGTTTATCCTCAGTCATCCAGATGGGTATAGGGGTTCCCCAGTACCTGGCACGAGAGAGGTTCCAATCCACAAGATTTTCGAGCCATTTTCCAAATCTTCCACTTCCTGTGGCTTTGGGTTTCCAGTTTATAGTTTTATTAAGCTCAATCATTTTATCCTTCAATGCCGTGGTTTTAATAAACCATGAATCCAGAGGATAATATAAAATAGGTTTGTCTGTACGCCAGCAATGAGGGTAATTGTGAACATGTTTTTCAATACGAAAAGCTCTTCCTTCATGCTTTAGATGAACAGCAATATCAATATCTACGCTTGAATCATTCTGAGTTTTTGTTTCATCATATTCATTTTTCACATAGCATCCGCTGAATTCTTTATAAGAAACAACATTAACCTTTTCTTTTACAAAACCGGGATCAAGGTCC
>JAYEGO010000206.1:0-3826 GCA_034659155.1 Bacteroidota bacterium
AGGAAAATTAAATTGATAATTTTTTTATTATAATTGGAAAGTGTTTCAGACATCAGAAATCCAATCATCACTAAAATAGGAAAAAGATAGCGCCCCTGTGCCTGGAAATTTGCCGTCCATGAATTCCATAAAGAAAGAACGACTAAAAGAGTGCTGCAAAAGACGACAATCATCAATAGCAAGATTTGATCTAGCTTGAATCGTCTCAAGATTGAAGTCGTCAGGTAGACACAAGAAAAGAGTACAACAACCATAATAAACTTGTAATATCCAAGTTTTGCTCTGGGTTGAGTATAATAAACACCAAATGAATGAAGGAAAGTCTTCCACCCCCAATTGTATTTCGAGAAAAGCTGTTTAAGGGGAACATGGCGTTCTTTAAGGTTTTTTAATGGGAATCGCATCTTGAGAGGTGTCGCTGGATTATAGAATGGCTTTGCCAGTTTTATACGACATTCCAACCTTTTTGCATTCCTGTTGATCCCATTCACTCCAATATCAATACCCCATCGAACCCCAAAAACTGCAGCGGAGATCAATATGATCACGCCGACGCGTTTTATCGCTCTCTTTGGGAATGGATACTCTTTCAGGATAAGTTTCTTAAGAAATACAAGAAACAAAAAAACAATAAAAATATAATAGTTTAACTTGGTTAAAAGTAAAAAGGAAAATAGAATTCCAACTAGCAACGGTCTAACCAGTTTATTTTTAGATGTTTCATTTGAATTCAGATAGATGTTCGTCATACTGCTTTCAGCAATAACTTGATAGCTGATGACAATAATGATAAATAGTGCAAACCCATCCGAATTAAAATATGTAAACATATACCAAACCTGAGGGGATATGAGCAGCGGTAATGTCAAAATTCGAAATTCGATGATTTTTATACTCAACACGGTTAAAATCAAAAACAAAAGTATATTGAAATATCGAAACCGCTGAAATCTTTTTATCTTCAGAAACGTAAGTAATTTTGATAATTTCCCAGAGAAAAAATAGGCTGCCTCAAAATTGTCAAGCCTTGATACACCGGCAACACTGTATGTTTGCCTTGTTTCAGGACTACATATTTCTGGTGGTATCCAGTGCTTTTGATAATACTCAGCCGCACCCACATGCACAACTTCATCTAAATGGATTAATTGGGTAATAGAACTTGTTGAAAAAATTAATGCGAGAATAAATACCAAAAAATAGGGCACATAGATGAATTCATTTTCATTTAGGACTTTACTCAGCAAAAAATAGAGAATAGAACCCATTATAAGTACGGAAAAAATCAATTTAAGCAAAAATAAGTAGTCGAAATTGATATTTTCCGGCCTTATAATCATTTCCAACTGAGGATCCCGACCTGAAGCGTGCAGAATCAATTTCTTTGGCGTACGTTCCATTTTGCGGATATCGTTCTTTGGCCTAATCAATTCAAAATGGTTACGACCATCTATTATAATCGGTATATACCCTGTTTGTTTTATGGTGATTTTTGTCAGATCAATTTGGCCAGGATAGGGAATTGGATCAAGACGTAATTTCCGACTCATAAGAAGTGTGTCAATGAATTTGCGATACAGGTTGAAGCGGTATGTGCTTTTACCTGCTTTTATTTTTATCATTTCCGAATGTTTTTGTAAATATGGTTGATTGAGACGGGCGTAAAACAATTGAACAAACTCTTGATCGCTGACCAGTTCTTCTTTCTGTATGTCCTGGGGCTGTTCCGGAGTGCTTCGAATGGTTACTTCTACTGTTATCGGCGCAAATAAATAACAATATAGCAGTGATATTGAAAGAATAATGGTCAAAAAAAAGGCCATCTCTCTTAAAACAATAGCATCAGTTTCGCGTAATCTTTTAAAGATATCTTTTTTATTCTTCATTGCTTTGAATTTCGACAAATAAAACAAACATGCCAGCACAGTACCTCGTTTAATATCGGTATTTTGGCCACGTTAAATTTCATAAAAAACCTTGGCCAAATCAAATCAATTACAAAACCATATTCGTTTAATAATTTTTTTACTGAGCGAATCGTTCGCCTGAAAAGACCTCTTCCCTCTCCCCAGCAATTACTATATTTAGTAACTCCATCTGGTATATTTCTAAATATTTTTTTTGATAGTTTAATAGCCGTTTTTTCACCAACTAAATGAAACGGAGAGAAATAGTGCCCCCCATAAGGTGAATAAAATGGCGGGTAACTGATATATAGGTAGCCATTTCCTTTCAACACCCGCTTTATTTCCCGCATCATGTATGTTGGGTCCTCAATATGTTCAACCAAAGATGAACAAAAAATGAAATCAAAACTATTATCATTGAATGGATATTTTTTGCTGGCATCAAAAATAATATAATCGATAAATGGGTGTTGATTATAATTAGGAAACCGATAAATATCACTTGAAACAAATTTTTTACATGATCTATATAAAGTAGTTGAATATCCCCCTACACCTGCAGCCAGTTCCAATACCCTAAGATTATTTATAGGTATTTTTTGATATTTTATTTCTTTAATTATTTCTAAAGCTTGAAACTCTTGAAAGCGACTGTAATTCGAATAATCTTTGATCTCGAAACCAACCTGACGTTTTATTGCGAGATTTGCAAATCTCAACCAATTCATTTAACTCTCCTAAGCAAACTTTTCCGAAAAGTAGTAATATTTCAGATCTCTTTATTTAGAATATCAATCTTAGTAAATCGCTATAATCGATTTAAAAGTTGGTGATACAAGGAACATATAATAAGTAGATAATAGAATGCCAAATAGCAAAAAGACATATGAGTAGTATGCAATACGATTTAAATATACAAAACAAGAATGTGCAAATAGGACCATTAAGGGATATACAGGAAACACATAGCGCCCTTGAAATGCTGCATTTACCATACCTGTAATCAAGTAGATTTTTCGGTTCACAAAATAAAATATGACAAAAAAGTAAATAAATGTAATGAGACCTATCAATAAAATACTTTTATTTTTGCATATGATTGCAAAAGCGCTGCTAATTATAAATAATAAACTAATAATACTAATAAGAATATTATTGAATAATATAGGACTTATATAACTCGTATGCCCCATAATTCCAAATATGCGCATAAAAAGACCTGGATACCATTTTTTAAAATAGTCAACTAAACTGATCCTTTTCTTTTTTGCCTTTAGCACCTTGAGATGTTGGTATACTTTAAAAGTTGCGTTCTTTTCTCTACATTCTTCAACAGAGAACATTTGTTCGCAGCCCGGTTTGATTGACTTATACTGGGTGGTTTTATTTAGCATGTCAACAGTAGCTGGCAATGCGACGATCACAAGTAAAACAGGAAAGAGATATCCTCTTTTAAGTATAATGATCTGCAATATTTCATGGATCATGTCTCCAAATGATTTCGTACATAATATAGCGTAGGATGCTAAAACAGTGATTAAAAGTGCACAAAGAGACAATTGCACAAAGGGACCAATTGCAAGTATCAGCATGATGTATTTTACGTTTTTTACTTCACGGTAAATATGAAACGCTAAAATATTGTATACAAAACATATCGAAAGCAAATTGATAAGAACGTCTCTCGACGCATTACTATGCAAAAAAGGAAACATCATCGAAATGGACAACCAGAGCAAGACTAATGGGTATATATAGTCTGTCTCTAAGATTTCACATATCTTTTTAAGCAGGTACACTTGCAGACAGGTAAAAATTACTGATATTATTCTAATAACCACCAATAAATTAGCTTTCGCTGCTGGTACTTCCAATTCCCAATTTGACAAGAAGGGAGGCGTGACCCAATAGGCTTCATT
>JAYEGO010000207.1:0-3817 GCA_034659155.1 Bacteroidota bacterium
ATTCTCTTCCAACTCTTCGTTAATGGCTCCATAAGCGGACTTGTTGTTTTTAGCATTTATCGAAATCAATCCAACTGATTTGTAGATGTCTCTCATTTCCGGGCCTCCACAAACAAGGTAAGGGTCATCTGTGTAGTCAATGCCTTCTTTGTGATAAAGCATCCTAATATGATATGCTGAAAAGTCGATGTCCGTTGTACTTTCTTCGTTAATATAGATATGCGGTCTCACATTTTTAGGTATATTTTGATGTAATGCTCCGTAGGCTCGACCTCCCTTTTCAAAAGATTTTTCGTTAAATACTCTGTGAAGGTATTCGTAATTTAATCTAAATATTATTCTTTCAAATCCAAGACTTTCCAGAACATGCTCAACAGATAGAAAAGCTTTTTTTTCTTCCTTGCTTTTACATTTCCCCAATTCTAATTGCAGTTGTGGCAAGAACCAAAACTTTAAAAAACTCATACCACAAATATGCTGTAAGCTCTTATCCAACAAACGGTTAGAAGAAAAGGTATTAGTCATGGTGGGTTGTGTTTTATATCTATTATTATTGTGTCCAATTAATAATATATAATTCTTATATTTGGTTATATTGTTATTTATTACTACTTCTCTCAGTACAATTGAATTGGTTTTTTTTATTTTAGAAAAAAGATATCGTAATAAAAATCTATTGTTTATTGTTATTTCATGATTTAATTTTACATCAACTTTATTTTCTTTAATAAAATTATTATATTTTTTTAAATCTTCTCTCATTATATTTGTTTGTTTCGTCTCTCTATATCTTCAGACGAAATCTGATATGAATCTCGGACAATTATCAATCATTTTTCTTAATTGAATTCTATAACTTATTTAATTTAAATACTTTTCCAAATCTGAAATTGTGCGTATAGCGTGAAACTCTATCATGCTATACGCACAGTATTTTAATGATAACCAGTTCTATAATTTTTTCGTTCTCCCTCACACCAAATAACCTAACTCTTTTAAAAGATAGATTAAATATCGCTCTAAGTCAACTCCAGTTTTGAGGCCAAAACCAATTTTTTTATAACTCTTCCTGCATTTTGTTTACAGTTCCGATAAGCGTTTTGACAAAAATCCTATATCTACTTTAAATCATTATATTTTTTTATCATTAACTCTCTTTCGTTATTCTATCCCCAAATGTGCGATTAGCTTGATTGAAAAATGCTTGACATGGTGCTTTTAGCATGATAATCATAGGCATGATTTTATCAAGAAAATCCATAAAATATTTTCAATCTCTTCATTCTCGCATTCTGCAAACAATGGCTAAACATCAAGCCAAAACCCCATATCTTATTAAGGGTGATAACTTTTTCAAAAAATATGAGTGCCTCCGGAGTGTTTGGACTCAAGGCTCATCTATTAAATGGGCTTGCGCTAACTTTAATATCCCACGATCTTCTTTTCATGAAGCGGAAAAAAGTTTTATCCAATACGGGTTGCCGGGCTTGTTATCTTTTTCAGACAATTCCAAACAGTTTCCTGACTTAGAGCATCTATCTCTTTTGGTTAAAAAAAGTCGCTCATCTCTTTCATACACGGCAATTCATCGTATTGCTCAGGCTGTGCCCGTTACTGGAAAACTATCCACACCAAAATTGGTTTCAAAAATTTTACAGTCTCATGGCTATGGAATTTCTAATATGAAAGATGATTTTGACTTTTGGGGAAGAATCCAAAGAACTCTCGATTTATGGTCCATTCTTTTGAAAACATCTATTAGTGGCCGTGATAAGAAAAATCGAAAAGATACTTTTTTTATTGATCAAGACCCCTGCCACAAACGTTTTGAACTGCTCAGAGAACTATTTTTTAATCCCAAATCCACTCCAGAGGAAGTTTGCTTTCGGTTTGGTATCTCCATGCCTACGTATTATCGTTTGGTTGCTGATTATAAACTTTATGGGCAATGGGCTGTTATTCCCGCGCTTTCACCTGGAAAACAAAGCCTTTCTCCAGAGTTACAATTAGCGATTATTCTGGAAAAACTAAAGCACCCAAAGTGGTCTCCGGAAACCATTATAAAAACACACCGACTAAATGTTTCTCGATTTGCTGTTCTTCGCGTAATCAAACGCTGGGCTTTGGAAAACAAAGATCGTATCCCTATTGCTTTAGACGAATATTTGGGCAAAGATACGCCGCCATCTGAGCCATTTCAGCCTTTGAAAAGCGCTTATCATCTTCTATCGGAGGAAAGCATTCTTGGCACGAGAAGGATAAATCGGCATTTTGAATTGATTTGCAATAAGATGAAGACTCATCCTTTTCACATCTGCGATCCAGGTCCTTTGTTATTAGCTCCATTTGTAAATGATTTGGGTGTGATCCAAGCTTTTGAAACTCACGGGCCCATCAAGTTGAGAGGAAAAGAAATCTCCAATTTAGCTTTGTTGAATGTTTTCAGGATCCTTTCGGGTTACCGCCGCATCAGTCATTTAAGTAATAACCAGGATCGAACAGTAGCTCTATCAAGTGGGATTGGGATGTTTGGTTCGACTTCCAAATATTACGAAGATACAATTGCCTTTGAATTTGATCAACTTCACAAACTTAGATGTGATCTGGTAGAGCGGGCCAAGGAATTAGGACTTATTGAGGGGTTGCAGATCGGCTTTGATTTTCACCTTAAAGAGTTTTACGGAAATCATTCCAAAGAAAAGCAAATCGGCAAGGGGCCAGACAAAGCCGGTAATATAGTGCCAGGATTCCGTCCTCACGTTGCCTGGGATCTTGCGACGAATGTCATCATCAATATAGCCTATTTTCAGGGAGGTACTCGCGCTCCTCGAATAATCCAACAATTTTGTGAGCAAAATATTTTTCCAATCTTAGATCCTTTAACCGTGCAAGAACTTTACATGGATTCAGAATATACCAAGGAAGGAGATTTTCACTACTTTAAAGAAGTTTCCTGCAAAAATGGACAAATCTACATCTGTCTAAGAAAAAACAAACAAATTCTTAATTTTATCCAACCTGCACTGGATGATAATAAAGGGTGGGAACCCTATGGACAAGAAGATGAATTCAGGGCGATACAAGTCAAACTGCCCAAAACCGGACTTGCCATGAAAATAGTTATTCTTAGAGATCAGGAGAAGAAGGAAAACATTCGTTGTTTTGGCACTACCAACGTACAACTTTCCCCAAAGGACATCCTTCGCAAATATCGATTTCGTTGGATTATAGAAAATGGAATCAAAGATCTTGTTGCCAGTTATTATTTGGATGAAATCTTTGGGCTTGATCCTGAAAAGGTTGAGTTTGAATTTTATTGTGTTATGGTTGCCAGGCTTGCTTATGAATATTTTCTAAAAGAGTTGGGTGGTAAGTATTATAACAGTGTAAACGGCAACAAAATTACTCTTCAGAAAATGCGTAATATTTTATTTGAAAAAAGGAACTGCACGATTGAACAGGACCACGCAGGCAACCTGATATTGACTTTACTGGACCGGCAAAAAAAGGGGACTATTGAAGATCACGTTTCTAAAATGCTTTTATCTTTAAAAGAAAAAGGTAAAAATAAGGTTTTGTGGTGGAATAATCGCAGCATCTTTTTAAGCGCAAAAAATCAGTATCAATTTTTGCAAACTGTCCGGTGAAAGAGACCGGGAAATGTCCGCCAGACTATAGCGATTTCGTCTGATAAATTCATGTCGTGACAAAATCGCTTTAATGGTTTGGTCTTTTTATTGCTCCTTTAATCCAGAGAATAAAGATGAAGTTTTAGACTATACGCGAATTGTTGAACGATTTAAGTATCCAATAAAGT
>JAYEGO010000208.1:0-14495 GCA_034659155.1 Bacteroidota bacterium
CTCCTGAGTAAAACCATTTGCCACAAACGATCCTGGGCCATAACATAACCCGTTGTTCGATACAGGTCTTCTTCATTTTCGGCATATATATGAGGTATAGCAAAAGAGTCACGATACACGCTGACCTCATCTGTTAAGCCTTCTAAAAATACCTCCTTATTATAATCAGGTATTGCTCTTTTAGCAATATGAGATATAAAAAAGTATCCACCCACCATAATAATCAGGAGTAAATAAAGAAGAACTTTTAAGAAACGGCTTACTTTTTTCATTTTTAAATAATTTGAATAAAAATTGCGCTAAAATAAGAAATCCCTGTAAAAAAAAACAAATTAGTTTAGTTCAAAATATATGGGGCTTGCTCTCTCCGGATATTGAAAAGTCACATAATGATGAGGCTGAGGAATAGCTAAAGTTTCCCCCTCACTTAAGATTAATAACTATCCAAAATATTATACAGCTTATCCATATCAGGGATAAGGATAATTTCGGTACGGCGGTTTTTTTGTCTTGCTTCTGTTGTATTTGCAAGATCCACCGGGAAAAATTCACCGCGACCGGCAGCTGTAACTCTCTCCGGATCAATACTTGAATTCTCAAGAAGAATCCTAACTATTGATGTTGCCCTTTTTACGCTCAAGTCCCAGTTGTCCTGAATATGACCTCCACCACTCCTGTATGGAACATTATCTGTATGCCCTTCAACAAGTACTTGTATGTCCCGGTTTTGCTCCAATACCTTGGCTAAATTTTTGATTGCTTCAACCCCCCTGGGATCAACGTTATAACTACCGGTTTGGAATAAAAGCTTTTCATCCATCGAAACATACACTTTCCCATTTTTTTGTGTAATTGTAAGACCATTGTTTTCAAATCCGAGCAAGGCGCTTGAAACTTTATTTTTCAATTCAGCCATCATTGCATCTTTCTGTTTCAGAGCGGTTTCTAATTCCTGTAGTCTTTGATTTCTCTTTTCCACCTCATATTGCATCTCCTCAAGATTTCTTTTTTTCTCATTCACAGATTGTTCAAGTTTCCTTAATTCATCCTCACGGAGCTGGAGATCCTCCTGGGTTATTTGCAATTGCTTAAGCAACCTTCTTGTCTCCCTGTCATTTCCCCGGGCTAATTCTTCCTGTGCCTGTTTTAAATCATTATAGCCTCTCTTCAAGAGCTGGTAGGTTTTATTAAGGCTTTCATATTCCTCTTCCTTTATACTTGTTTCACGCTTAAGTATTTCCAATTCCTCCTCAATGGCTTTAATTTTAGAAGAATTCTCGGTATTGCTAACTGTAAGTCTGTGATTCTCTGCTTTCAGCATATCCCTCTCATCCTGAAGCTTCTGGCTCTTCTCCTGTACGTCATTAAATTGTCTGGATGAAACACAGGAAAAAGAAACAGTAATGACCAGAAAAATAATTGGTGTAATCCATCTGTTTTTCATTATACTAATGTTTGAAATTTAATTTTTAAAAATTGTATTTTAATATCAGAAAAATCAATGCCATATTTTTATAGGCAAGATTATCATGCAAATATAGAAATTTACAAGCCTTTATAGACTACCTGCTTAGTGAATAATATTTGTATCTTTGTAAACAAATTTAAAAGTTTCAGTTGAGCTTATATTATGTCCCGGGGTAATAACATATCCTATTTAAATCAAATTGCCGATCCCTCTGATTTACGGAAATTCAAAAGAGAAGATCTTTCAAAGATCAGTAAGGAGCTCCGTGAATTTATAATTGATGTGGTAAGCACCAATACCGGTCATTTCGGGGCCAGTCTTGGTGTTGTTGAATTAACTATCGCTTTACATTATGTTTTTAATACTCCTTACGACCAGATTATCTGGGATGTGGGTCATCAGGCATATGGACATAAAATTCTAACAGGCAGGAAAAATAATTTTCATACAAACAGAAAATATAAAGGAATTAGTGGATTCCCTAAACGGACAGAAAGTGAGTATGATTCTTTTGGCGTAGGGCATTCTTCCACATCTATATCAGCTGCCCTGGGAATGGCAGTGGCAGCTGCAAAAAAACAGGAAGACAGGCAGGTAATTGCAGTAATTGGAGATGGTGCCATGACTGCCGGCCTGGCGTTTGAAGGCTTAAATAATGCTGGTATTGAAAACACCAATCTCCTTGTAATACTTAACGATAATAAAATTGCAATTGATCCTAATGTTGGGGCTCTCAACGAATATTTACTTGATATTACCACCTCGCCCACATATAACAAGATAAAGGATGAAGTTTGGAATCTTTTAGGAAAGATGAGTACTCTGGGGCCCAAGACCCGTTCTCTTGTGCAGCAGTTGGAAGGCGGACTTAAGTCCACTCTACTCAAGCAAAGCAATATGTTTGAGGCTCTGAATTTTAGATATTTTGGCCCGGTAGATGGACATGATGTAGGTTATTTAACCCAGGTATTAAACGATCTTAAGAATATTCCTGGTCCAAAATTATTGCATTGCCTTACCACAAAAGGAAAAGGATTTAAACAGGCTGAATTGCACCAGACCGCTTTCCATGCCCCGGGAAAATTTAATAAAATTACCGGTGAAATTCTGAAAGTCAAAACCGATAAGCCCCAACCACTATTATACCAGGAGGTATTTGGTCATACTGTTTTGGAGTTAGCAGAAAAAAACGAAAAAATTGTAGGCATAACCCCTGCAATGCCCAGTGGCTCATCATTAAACATCATGATGAATAAAATGCCTGATCGTACCTTTGATGTAGGAATTGCCGAACAGCATGCAGTTACTTTTTCAGCCGGACTGGCCAGCCAGGGAATGATCCCTTTTTGCAATATCTATTCTACCTTTATGCAAAGAGCTTATGACCAGGTGATACATGATGTAGCACTTCAAAAGCTGAATGTTGTATTCTGTCTTGATCGGGGTGGTTTGGTAGGAAGCGATGGCGCCACTCACCATGGAGCTTATGACCTTGCCTACTTCAGGGCAATTCCAAATATGACTGTTTCTGCCCCTATGGATGAAGAAGAATTGCGAAATCTGATGTACTCGGCTCAACTAGGGGGGAAAGGGCCATTCTCAATCAGGTATCCACGTGGATCAGGAATAATGGTAGATTGGAAAAAACCTTTTAAGGAAATCCCTGTTGGTAAAGGAAGATTGATTAGCAAGGGCGACGATATCGCGATTTTATCTATAGGCTATGCCGGTAACCTTGTGCAGGATGCAGTTGAGAAGCTAAAGCAACAAAACATTCAGGTAACTCACTATGACATGAGATTTGTCAAGCCAATAGATGAATCAATACTCCATAAAGTAGGTGAAAATTTCAAGCATGTGATTACAGTTGAAGATGGAACAATAATTGGAGGTCTTGGGGGGGCTGTTTTGGAATTCTTTTCTGATAAAGGTTATTCTACCCAGGTAAAAAGGCTTGGAATCCCTGACAAATTTATTGACCATGGAACACAAATGGAGCTTTACAAAGAATGTGGCTTTGATCCGGAAAGTATTCAAAAATTAGCCATGAAGCTGGTACGCTCTGAATTGCTTTCTCATGCAGGATAATGAAGCAATATTATCCTAATTTAAGCATATTCCCTTTTAAAAGTCTCAAATACTCAAAGACAAACAGGCAGACTGGGTCTAAAAGTCCAAGTGTCAAACAGTCAAAAGGTGTTTTTTGACTTTTTAGACTTTAGACTTTTGGACTTTTAGGCTTTTCAATCTAAATATCAAATTTTATCCCCTGGGCAAGAGGTAAATCTGTACCATAATTAATGGTATTTGTTTGTCTCCTCATGTAGGCTTTCCATGCATCAGATCCCGACTCTCTTCCACCACCGGTATCTTTTTCACCTCCAAACGCACCACCAATTTCAGCACCTGATGTCCCAATATTTACATTGGCTATGCCGCAATCTGAACCTTTTGCAGAAAGAAACAATTCAGCTTCACGCATATTCAATGTGAAAATGGAAGAAGAAAGTCCCTGTGGAACATCATTTTGTATTTCAATAGCCTCTTCAATAGTTTTATATTTTATTAGATACAAAATGGGTGCAAAAGTTTCTTCCTGAACAATCTCAAAACTATTTTCTGCTTCAGCTAATGCAGGTTCTACATAATAATTTGAACCATATTCTCCCTCATTAAAAACTTTGCCACCATAAAGTACTTTCCCTCCTTCTTCTTTTACTTTTTCAATAGCATGTTGAAAGAGCTGAACTGTTGATCCGTCTATTACAGGTCCAACTAAGGTTGCTTCATCGGTAGGATCACCAATTTTATTGCTTACCTGTTTGTAGGCGTTAACTAATCTCGTTTTAACCTCTTCATATATATCCTCATGAATAATCAACCTTCTTGTAGAAGTGCAGCGCTGTCCTGCTGTCCCAACGGCTCCAAAAACAATACCCGGAATTGCCATATTCAGATCTGTACTTTCAGTTACAATAATGGCATTATTGCCACCCAGTTCTAATATTGCCCTTCCAAGTCTTTTACCTACAATGCCACCAACTCTTTGGCCAACCCTGGTAGAGCCGGTAACAGAAAACAAAGGGATTCTTTTATCGGCAGCAAAGTTGTCTCCAAGAATAGAAGATTTTGCAACCACAAGATTAAACACTCCCTCTGGAACATTGTTTTCTTTTAATACCTTTTGAATTACTTTCATGGTAGCAATTGCAGTCAGTGGTGTTTTGGAACTTGGTTTCCATACCACAACATCTCCGGCAATAGCAGCAATCATTGAATTCCATGCCCAGACAGCAACAGGGAAATTAAATGAAGTAATCAGTCCAATAATCCCAATGGGATGGTACTGATCATATAGCCTGTGATTTGGCCTTTCCGATTGCATTGTGTAACCGTTTAGAAGACGAGCTTGCCCAACTGCAAAATCACAAATATCTATCATCTCCTGCACCTCACCCAGACCTTCCTGATAAATCTTTCCCATTTCTAAACTAACCAACATTCCAAGATCTTCTTTTGCTTCACGCAAGGCTAAACCTATCTGGCGAACAATCTCTCCCCTCCCTGGGGCAGGTATTTCTCTCCAAACCTTAAAAGCCTCTCCTGCTTTTTTCATAACATATTCATAATCCTCAAGAGTTGCAGTTTGAACCTTCCCAAGTATGCTACCATCCACGGGTGATTCAGATGCAGAAATAGTTCCTTTGGTATCAATCCACTCTGTACCGGTAGTAACTCCCTGATTGATCTCTTTCAAACCCAGATTTTTCAAAGTTCCTTTGAATCTAATATTCACAGCTTCCATTTTTTTACAATTAAATTATTATGATTTGGGAGCAAAGTTAAAAAGAACAAATGAAGTAAAACGAAACAAAAGTCAATTTTTAGTAAGACTAATTCTGAAAGTCTATTTCATAGAAAACAAAGCAATCTTTTTAGGAATATTTTGCTCTACTAGAAACTAATAATTATCTTCGCAAACCGTTATTTGAAAGAGGGATGAGCGTATATAATTATTGTTCATCCAAAAAGTCAGGGTGTTTTATAAATGAAGCACCAAATAGCAAATTTTGAAACAATATTTCGTTCTTGCATATAGTTTTATTAAATACATGCCCAGGTGGCGGAATTGGTAGACGCGCTGGTCTCAAACACCAGTGGCAGCAATGCCGTGCCGGTTCGACCCCGGCTCTGGGTACATAAAAAACCCTCTTTTTGGAGGGTTTTTTTGTAAATTGCAGGCCAAATGGAAAAAACAGACTCTCAAGCATACGGAAACAGGCAGCCCCAATTTGATAAAAGGTATCTTGAAATGGCAAGCACCTGGTCAAAAAACTCATATTGCAAACGCAGAAAAGTAGGGGCTTTAATTGTTAAAGACCGAATGATCATCTCAGATGGTTATAACGGAACTCCTCAGGGATTTGAAAATATTTGTGAAGACGAAACAGGAAAAACAAAAAATTATGTTCTTCATGCCGAAGCAAATGCAATAACCAAAGTTGCCAAATCAAATAACAGCAGCCAGGGGGCCACTCTTTATGTTACTTCCTCTCCATGCCTTGAATGTGCCAAACTGATTATTCAATCCGGAATTAAAAGAGTTGTTTTTTCTGAAAAATACCGGATTGAGGAAGGTATAGAATTATTAAAACGTGCAAATATAGAGATTGAACATTTAGAATTTTAGAACCCAAAATCATGGGATATAAAAACAAAAAAACAAGCATATATTTACCCATACTCCTTTCTGTAATACTTGTTGCAGGAATATATTTTGGTATACATTTGGAGAGAGCAAAAGTGTCAGGGTATAATCCACAGTATTTTCAGATTACCAAACTAAATGGGATTCTCAATTTTGTTGAAGCAGAATATGTTGATTCCGTCGATCTGAAAAACCTGGAAGAAGCAGCCATACCGGCTATGCTTAGCCAGCTTGACCCTCATTCAATATACATTCCAGCTCTTGATGTTGCCAGAGTAAACGAGCCTCTGGAGGGGAATTTTGAGGGGATTGGGGTATCCTTTAACATGCCAGATGATACCATAGTAATTATTTCTGTAATTCCTCGTGGTCCCTCAGAAAAAGTAGGCATTTTAGCGGGTGACCGTATTGTTAAAATTGAAGACGAGATAGTAGCAGGCCTGAATATTAATTCAGATGATATTGTAAAAAAATTAAAAGGCCCCCGTGGAACCAAGGTCATTATTGGAGTAAAAAGAAAATCTGTTGATGAAATCCTGTATTTTACTATTACAAGAGATAAAATTCCCCTTTACAGTGTAGATGTTTCGTATATGGCAAATGATTCAACCGGGTTTATTAAGATCAGTAAGTTTGCCAGGACTACATACAATGAATTTATGGATGCACTGGAAGACCTTAAAAGCAAAGGTATGACCCAGCTTATCCTGGATCTCAGGGGAAACAGTGGAGGGTATTTAGATGCTGCAACCAATATTGCAAATCAGTTTCTGCCGGAAGGCGCCCTGATTGTTTATACAGAAGGTCGTGCTCATGGCCGAGAAAATACCCTTACCAATGGTGCCGGGAAGTTTCAAAAAGGAAAAATTCTGATTCTAATAAATGAATGGTCTGCTTCAGCCAGTGAGATTATTGCAGGTGCAATCCAGGACAATGACAGAGGAATCATTATGGGAAGAAGGTCTTTTGGAAAAGGATTGGTGCAGGAACCTCTCGTACTCAATGATGGCTCTATGATACGACTCACCATTGCACGCTATTATACTCCCACTGGAAGATGCATTCAAAAATCCTATAGTAATGGGAATGATGATTACTACCAGGATCTGCATTCAAGATACATAAATGGTGAATTTATGGAAGCAGATAGTATACAATTTGCCGATTCCCTGAAATTTGTAACTCCCGGAGGGAAGGTAGTTTATGGTGGTGGTGGAATTATGCCCGATGTATTTGTTTCAATTGATACAATTGGAATTACCAACTATTTCAGGCAGGTAAGAAATAAAGGCTTGATGTATAGGTTTGCCTTTGAATATGTGGATAAAAACAGGGACAAGTTGATTGAATACACGAATGCCGAAATAATTGAAGCTTTTCTTGATTCTCAAAACCTACTTAGCAGTTTTGTAGATTATGCCAGTGAAAATGGAGTTCCAAAAAACGCACAGGATCTTCTTGAATCAAAACATATTATTCACACGGAAATTAAAGCATATATTGCAAGAAATATGATTGACAACAAGGGGTTTTATCCAATCTGGAACAATATAGATTATACCTTTAATCAGGCTATTGAATATCTTTCAATGGAATCTTTTAATAATCAATAATTAAAGTCTGTTGACAAAGGCTAATAAGTATTTTACAACATTTTGTTTTTCCTCCATAAACCCCTGGTGACCGCTATTTTTCAAAGTAAGTAGTTTCCCCCTAACAGGCATCTTAACTTTAGTTTGAATTTCTGTAAATGGAATATAATTGTCCTTTTTTCCCAGGATCCATAAAAAAGGGATATTAGTATTGGCAAGCAGATCAACATAATTTTTACGTATCATCATTCCTTTTAAAGTTGCAATAATTCCCTCATCCGAAGTATTCCTGGCAATTTTTTTAGCAAATTCTATTTCTTCATTATATCTATCCAGATTATCATTTGCAAAGGCATTGGGTATATTCACATTATAAAGAAAATCTTTTCTGCCAGACTGTACAAAACCAATTTCTTTTTCTCTTTTTTCAATAGTTTGTTGTGTGTCTGCCAAAGGGTGAGAATGAAACAAACAAAAACCTGTCAGGTATTCAGGAAAAGAATCTAAAAATGAAAGTGTCACATAACCACCAAGGGAATGGCCAAGTAGAAAAAACTTTTTCAATTCTAAATGATCTGCAAGAGCCTTCAAAGCCCGGGCAGACTCCTTCATAGTCTGAACCTCAGCCAATAATTCCGACATTCCGTGTCCGGGTAAATCAACACGGATCACTCTGAAATGTTCAGTCAATGATTCAGAAAAACCTTTCCAAATCTCAATAGATTCAAGATATCCATGAAGCAGAACCAGTGTAGTTCCTTCCCCCTCATCCTTGTAATGAATTCCTTTCCTTTTATGTTTTATATATCCACCATCCTGTTTTTCAGGCAATTTCATCTGCTTTTTAGATTTAATTTAAATTAATACGATTATGTTGGGGAACATTGTAAAAACATATTTAATAAAATACATTTGAGAATCTTTAAATCATTATAGGGAATTGCAAGTTAATTATCATTCTTTAATAAAATGCTCATGAGTAGTTTTTTAGGCAGCTCGCTTACAAAAAAAATTGTAATGGCCTTTGCCGGCCTTTTTTTAATCACCTTTTTACTGGTTCACCTGGGAATTAATTTATTCCTGTTGTCTGATGATCCAACACCATTCAACAAGGCAGCCCATTTCATGGGCTCAAACCCTGTCATTAAAGTCTTTGAGTTAGTACTAATGGGAGGGTTCCTCATCCATATTTTATGGGGAGTAATTCTCCAAATTCAGAACTGGTTAGCCAGGCCCGTCCGTTATAAGAAAACTGCAGAAACACAGATCTCTTTCTTTTCAAAATACATGATATACACAGGAGGAATTGTTTTCATCTTCCTTATCATTCATTTTGTAAACTTTTATTTTATTAAGCTAGGATTGATCGAAGGGGATCATGAAAATTTTTACGGAATGGCACATGAATTATTCCAGATCCCCGGATATATTATCTTTTATCTGGTTGCACTCCTTATCCTTGGCTTTCATTTAACCCACGCATTTCAATCTGCATTTCAAACTCTCGGATTAAATCATGAAACCTATACACCGCTCATCAAATTTATTGGTCTGGTGTATTCCATAGTTGTTCCTGCAGGATATGCCGTAATTCCACTGATTATATATTTTGTTAAATAATTTTTTCAACTAATAGATTTAGAAATCTCCATATACCATGACGAAATTAAATTCAAAAATTCCTGGTGGTCCTCTTGCTGAAAAATGGACTAAATACAAAGCTACTGCCAATCTGGTAAATCCTGCTAATAAGAAAAATCTGGATGTAATTGTTGTTGGAACCGGTCTGGCAGGTGCAAGTGCGGCGTCCTCTCTTGGAGAATTAGGTTATCAGGTTAAGAATTTTTGCTACCAGGACTCCTCCCGGAGAGCACATTCAGTAGCTGCCCAGGGTGGAATAAATGCAGCCAAGAACTATCGAAATGATGGAGATAGTGTCTATCGCTTATTTTATGATATGATTAAAGGAGGTGATTATCGCGCTCGTGAGGCTAATGTATATCGCGCCGCCCAGGTCAGCAATGATGTCATTGACCATTTCACCGCCATCGGTGTGCCTTTTGCCCGTGATTATGGAGGAAATCTCGATAATCGCTCATTTGGTGGGGTGCAGGTATCACGAACCTTTTATGCCAAAGGGCTAACAGGCCAGCAATGTCTTCTTGGAACCTATTCCTCCCTCAACAGGCAAATAAACAAAGGAATGGTAACTATGTACCCGCGCCAGGAAATGCTCGACCTGGTTGTTATAGATGGCAAGGCCAGGGGAATCATTACCCGGAACTTAATTACCGGAGAAATTGAAAGACATTCAGCACATGCCGTTGTTTTAGCCACAGGAGGATATGGTACAATTTATTATTTATCAACCCTTGCCGTAAATTCAAACCCATCTGCTGCATGGAAAGCACATAAGAAAGGAGCATTTTTTGCCAATCCGAGTTTTGTACAAATACACCCAACCAGCATCCCCCAGTTAAATGATTTTCAGGCAAAACTTACATTGATGTCTGAATCTTTACGTAACGATGGGCGAATTTGGGTTCCTAAAGCAAAAGCAGATAAGAGGCATCCAAACACTATCCCTGAAGAGGAAAGAGACTACTTCCTGGAAAGAAGATATCCTGCCTTTGGGAACCTGGTTCCCAGGGATGTAGCTTCAAGGGCAGCTAAAGAACGTTGTGATGCCGGATATGGAGTAAGTGACTCGGGCCTGGCTGTAAATCTCGACTTTAAAGATGCTATGAAAAAACAGGGGAAAAAGGCCATTGAATCAAAGTATGGGAACCTGTTTGAAATGTATGAAACCATAACTGGAACAAGCCCTTATGATGAGCCAATGCGCATCTATCCTGCTGGTCATTATACCATGGGAGGACTTTGGGTTGATTATGAACTTATGACCACTGTTCCAGGTTTATATGCCATTGGTGAATCTAACTTTTCAGACCATGGGGCAAATAGATTGGGAGCCAGCTCTCTGATGCAAACTTCCGGTGATGGATATTTTATTCTTCCGTATACGATTGCCAACTATCTGGCAGATGATATTCGCACGCCCAATATTTCCACAGATCTAAAGGAATTTGAGGAAGCCGAAAAAGAGGTTCGGGATCAATTGGAAAAATTAGTCTCCATTAAAGGAACAAAAAGTGCCACATCTTTTCACCGTCAGCTTGGTAAAATTATGTGGGACCATTGTGGAATGAGCAGAAATGAAGAAGGATTAAAAAAGGCCAGGGTAATGGTTAAGGAACTTAAAGAAGATTTTTACAAAGACCTGATGATTCCAGGTGGCCTGAATGAATTAAACCAGGAGCTGGAAAAAGCGGGCAGAGTAGCAGATTATTTCGAGGTAGCAGATCTGATGATCACAGATGCCCTTAACCGTACCGAATCTTGTGGAGCCCATTTCAGGGAAGAAAGTCAAACAGAAGAAGGGGAAGCAAAAAGAAATGATGCCGACTTTATGTATGTAGCTGCCTGGGAATACAATAACAACAAGCAAACCCATCAATTACACAAGGAAGATCTTAAATATGAGGAAGTAGAAGTAAAAGTAAGATCTTATAAATAAAATATTCAATCATTAAACAAACTTGAAATTCTGAACTTAATAAATACGAACCAATGAGAGTTAAACTGAAAATATGGAGGCAAAAAGATGCCAACTCAAAAGGTGCATTTGTAAACTATGATTTTGACGGAGCCTCCCCAGAAATGTCCTTTCTTGAAATGCTTGATGCATTGAACACCCGTCTCATTGAAAAAGGCGAAGATCCTGTTGCTTTTGATTCAGATTGCAGAGAAGGAATCTGTGGTACTTGTGGGATGTATATCAACGGATATCCTCACGGACCGATAAAAGGCATTACTACCTGCCACCTTTCTATGAGATATTTTCACGACGGCCAAAAAATTGTTGTTGAACCATGGAGATCAAAAGCATTTCCTGTAATTAGAGATCTCATCGTAGACAGAAATTCATTTGATAAGATTCAGGTAGCCGGAGGATTTATCTCTACGAATGTGGGATCTGCACCAGAGTCACATGCCATTCCGGTAAATAAGGAAAAATCAGATCACTCTTTTGATAGTGCCATTTGTATTGGTTGTGGCGCCTGTGTGGCTGCCTGTAAAAATGCTTCCGCTATGCTTTTTGTGTCAGCCAAAGTTTCTCAATATGCTCAAATACCCCAGGGAAAAATTGAAGCTAAAGAAAGAGTAGAAGCTATGGTACAAAAAATGGATGAATTAGGATTTGGGAATTGTACCAATACAGGCGCCTGTGAAGCACAATGCCCAAAGGAAATTTCTATTACAAATATTGCCAGAATGAACCGAGAATTTTATGTTGCAAAAATCAACTAAACCGAACTTTATTTCCTAAAAAAAGGGGCCTGTCTGGCCCCTTTTTTGATTTCATATATTCAAATGTTTATCCCCTAATCTTATTTTCAGCAGATTTGGGAAACAGTCTCCAAAATCGCTGGAGTAGGAATTATTGACCCATAATTTCCTCAATCTCCTTAACAGACTTAGGAATTGGTTTCCCCAGCACTTTATATCCTTCTTGAGTTACAAGGAGATCATCTTCAATACGGATTCCACCAAAATCCTTATAAGACTCGACAGCTTCATAATTGATGAATTCCTTAAATTTATTTTCACTTTTCCATAAATCTATAAGAGCAGGAATAAAGTAAATTCCCGGTTCAACAGTAAATACATGACCTGGTTCATATTCTTTCCCAAACCTCAAAAATGCCAGTCCAAATTGGTCGCTTCTTTTTATTTTATGATCATAGCCAACATAATTTTCTCCCAGTCCTTCCATATCATGAACATCCAGTCCCATATGATGGCCCAGCCCATGGGGGAAAAACAAAGCATGGGCTCCCTTTTTAACAGCCTCCTGAATATTCCCTTTCATCAAGCCAAGATCCTTCAGACCTGAAGCAATTATTTCTGCAGCCAGCAAATGAACATCTCTGTTACTTCTTCCTGGTTTTATAGCTTTTATTGCTTCAGTATTTGCCTTTAGAACCAATTCATAGATCTCCTTCTGCCTATCATTAAACTTTCCACCTACAGGAACAGTTCTGGTAATATCACTTGCATAATGTAGTAAAGACTCTGCTCCTGCATCCGTCACCATCATCCGTCCCGTTTCTAAAGTATTACCATGATAATGATTATGAAGGGTTTGTCCATTAATACTGAGTATAATTGGAAATGAAATTCCATTCCCCATTGAGCTGGCAATTCCTTCAAGAGTGCCGGCAATTTCCCTTTCAACTACTCCTGGCATTGCCATTTTCATCGCGGTAGTATGCATCTCATAGGCAATATCCAGGGCAAATTCAATTTCCTTAATCTCGAATTCATCTTTGATAATTCTTAGTTTTACAATAGCCCGTATCAGGTCTTCTGAAACACCCTCCTTTACCATAGCTGGAGAGGTTCCGAGTAACTCGGAAATTCTAAGCAAATTATCTCCCCTGTAGGGAGGCAAATAATGAATTTTTCGCTTCTTTTCAAGTGCTTCTCCCAAAACATCCAAAAGTTTAGTCGTAGGAAGAGTATTTGAAATTCCCACTTTGGCAGCACGGTCTTTCATGCTTGGCTGATGTCCCATCCATATAATATCATCCATATCCACATCATTGCCAAATATTATCTCAGCACCCGAATCTACATCAATCACTGCTGTTAAATCCGGATGGTCAAGTCCGAAAAAATATAAAAAGTCGCTGTCCTGCCTGAAATGATATGTATTGGCAGGATAATTAAAACTGGCTTCCGAATTTCCAGGGAACAAAATCAGTCCTCCTGCAATTTGTCTTCTTAAATCACCCCTGCGTTTTCTGTATGTATTTTCATGAAACATAGTAAAGGATTTTTTATTATTTAGTAATTCAACAGTTGTTAAATTTAATACCATTTATTCTTATATCAAAGTAAGATAATCTTTTCTGCGAAGAGGCATGTTAATATGAAAAAAAATGCTATATTCGCATGATACTCGCTTTTTATCAACAATAAATTAACAGGCCCCAAATGCCCTATCGCAGACTTCCTAACACTGACGCCGCCAGGATGAAAGCCCTGAAGGCCGCTCTGGATAAAGGAAAAACTCTTCCTCCTTTCAATCTTTCCTTCAGTCAACATAGCCTTCGTAAACTGCAAGCCTTTACACCAACTTATGAGCAGGCCCTGGTGCTTCAGAAACAAAGTTTTGAGCAGCAGATTAAAAAAAATAATCTATATAAAGAAGCTTTGCAAAAAGCCCGTCTTTATATCTCCCATTTTATCCAGGTAACTAATCTGGCTATTATTCGGGGGGAATTACCCCTTAAGACACGTAAATATTTTGGATTAGGTGATCAGTCCACCACTCTTCCATCACTAAAAACCGAAAAAGAAGTAATCGAAATTGGGGCCCAAATAATCCATGGAGAGACAGAACGAATAAGGGATGGTGTTACCTGTGTTACCAACCCAACTATTGCCGTTGTCAAGGTTAGATATGAATTATTTATGGATGCTTACAATTATCAAAAAACCTTACAGAAAAAAAATAAGCTCTTGCTTGATAAACTTGCCAATTTAAGAAACGAAGCAAACCAGATTATTCTCCAGATTTGGAATGAAGTTGAAGATAGTTATAAAGATTTACCCGAAGACATGAAGCGTGAGAAAGCAATACAATATGGACTTGCATATG
>JAYEGO010000209.1:0-13864 GCA_034659155.1 Bacteroidota bacterium
CGAAATCCACGAGACCTGTATAATCTGATGTATGACATGCATAACCTGGATGACTCAGGGACTTATCATTATAGTGGTTCCTGGAATATGCTTGATCAGATTATAGTATCTCAAGCTCTACTGGACACAAAGCAAGGTTATTCCACTGATTTCGGTGGAGGTAAAATTTATAATGAAGAATGGATACTTTATAATAATTCAAAGGCCGGAACCTGGACACCTAATAAGACATATGGAGGAAATACATATTTTGGAGGGATAAGCGACCACCTTCCAGTATATGTTGTTTTACGAAAAAAGTAAAGAATAAACCGGAATGGAATTTAAACTTATATCAGACTTTCAACCAACGGGAGACCAGCCTGAAGCTATTCAGCAGCTTACTGAAGGGATTGCAAGCGGCACCAGGCATCAAACTCTTTTGGGTGTTACCGGATCAGGAAAGACCTATACCGTAGCAAACCTTATAGAGAAGGTACAAAAACCTACCCTGGTGTTGAGTCATAACAAAACACTGGCCGCCCAATTGTATGGTGAGTTCAAGCAGTTTTTTCCGGAAAACCTGGTAGAATATTTTGTTTCCTATTATGATTATTATCAACCTGAAGCATACCTTCCAACTACGGACACCTATATTGAAAAGGATCTTTCCATTAATGACGAAATAGAAAAACTAAGGCTAAGTACTACTTCTACTCTACTTTCAGGACGTAAAGATGTGCTTGTTGTTTCTTCAGTATCCTGTTTGTATGGAATTGGAAATCCCGATGATTTTCATGAAAATACGATACATTTAAAAAAGGGAGATAAGATTAATCGCAATGTATTTCTCAGGAAATTAGTTGATAGTTTGTATTCGAGGAATGAAATTGATTTTAGAAGAGGAACTTTTCGCGTGCGTGGGGACACAGTTGATGTTTTCCTTGCATATTCTGACATGGCTCTCAGAGTTGTTTTTTGGGGAGATGAAATAGAAGAAATTGAATTTTTTGATGCCTTTTCAGGGAAGACCAGGGAAATACTTGAGCAGGCTGTGATCTTTCCTGCCAATATCTTCATTACCACAAAGCCCAGGATTGAAAATGGATTGGTTGAGATTGAAAATGACATGATAAAGCAGGTACAGTTTTTCATAGACCAGAGCAAGGAGTATGAGGCGAAAAGGCTGGAACAAAAAGTGAAGTATGATCTTGAAATGATCAAGGAGCTTGGATATTGTTCAGGTATTGAAAATTACTCCAGGTACTTTGATGGCAGGGCTGCGGGAACAAGGCCATTTTGCTTATTAGATTATTTTCCTGATGATTATTTAATGATAATAGATGAAAGTCATGTTAGCATCCCACAGATCAGGGCTATGCATGGTGGCGACCATTCGCGAAAACAAACTCTTGTTGAGTATGGTTTCAGGCTTCCTTCTGCAATGGACAACAGACCACTGAAATTTGAAGAGTTTGAGGCTCTTCAGGCACAGAGTATTTATGTAAGTGCCACACCTGCTGATTATGAACTTGAAAAGAGTGAAGGTGTTATTGTTGAGCAGGTAATTCGACCAACAGGGCTGCTGGATCCATCCATTCAGGTTAAACCCAGTCTGAATCAAATTGATGACCTTCTTGAAGAGATGCATAAGAGAACTGAAATGAATGAACGGGTACTGGTCACAACACTGACCAAGAGAATGGCTGAAGAATTAACAGCATACCTGCTCAAACTGGATGTCAAATGCAGTTACATTCATTCTGATATTACTACCCTGGACCGTGTAGAAATTCTTGATAATCTTAGAAAAGGAACAATTGATGTGCTTGTAGGAATAAATTTGTTAAGAGAGGGGCTTGATCTTCCTGAGGTTTCATTGGTTGCAATTCTTGATGCCGACAAAGAAGGTTTCTTACGCTCGGAAAGATCTCTTACTCAAACCGCAGGACGAGCCGCCAGGAATATTCATGGGAAAGTAATTATGTATGCTGACTCTGTTACCAGATCAATGCAGAGAACTATTGATGAAACCAACAGAAGAAGAGAAAAACAGCTCAGCTATAATGAAAAAATGGGGGTTACACCAACCCAGATAAATAAATCCCAGGAATCTATCCTGTCAAAGTTTCATGGAAAAACTAGAGGAAAAGGATACACAGAACCTGATAAACCGGATATTGCAGCAGATCCGGTTGTACAATACATGGATGCTATAGCCCTGGAAAAGACCATAGCTAAAACTAAGCTATTGATGGAAAAAGCTGCACAATCGCTTGATTTTATTGAGGCAGCCCGTTACCGGGATGAAATGTATGAGCTGGAAAAGATACTGGAAAGAAAGAAGGCTTAGGCTAAGGATCAGTTCAAATAGCTGTGGTAAAAAATACATGAATTTATTCAGACTGCTAAGCCAGTCATCCTGCTGTTTTTCGTACCAGTAGATCCAAACCCTGACGATATCGCCTTCTCCGCCTGTGGCGGATATATGGTGATCAATGAATTGTCTGGATTAAAAAAAGCATCCCGGCAGAACCGGGATGCTTCACTATCAGAATATTTTTCCGGGGAATTACCCCAGGTACGATTTCAACAGCTTGCTGCGTGATGTATGCCGCAACCTCCGAATCGCCTTTTCTTTGATCTGTCGAACACGTTCTCGCGTCAACCCAAATTTTTCTCCAATTTCTTCCAGTGTCATTTCCTGGACTCCAATACCAAAGAAGCATTTAATTATTTCCCTTTCCCTTTCTGTAAGGGTAGCCAGGGCTCTATCAATTTCTCTGATCAGAGATTCTGTAAGCAGTGATTTGTCTGCTATCGGAGAATCAGAATTGGGAAGGACATCGAGGAGACTATTGTCTTCACCATCAACAAAGGGTGCATCCACAGAAATATGCCTACCTGAAACCCTGAGCGTGTCAACAACCTTCTCCCTTGGAAGTTCCAGGGCCTCTGCCAGTTCTTCAGGAGTAGGTTTGCGTTCAAACTCTTGTTCAAAGCGGGAAAAAGCCTTGTTTATTTTGTTCAAGGATCCCACCTGGTTTAAAGGTAATCGCACAATTCTCGACTGTTCAGCCAGAGCCTGCAATATGGACTGGCGAATCCACCACACTGCATAGGAAATGAATTTAAAACCACGGGTTTCATCAAACTTCTCAGCAGCTTTGATCAATCCCAGGTTTCCTTCATTAATCAAGTCTGGAAGAGTTAAGCCCTGATTCTGGTATTGCTTTGCAACAGATACCACAAACCTCAGGTTTGCCCGTGTGAGTTTCTCAAGGGCCTCATGGTCTCCTTTCTTGATCCTCTGGGCCAATTCAACTTCTTCTTCAACATTGATTAAATCCTCTTTTCCAATTTCCTGCAGGTACTTATCCAATGAAGCACTTTCCCTGTTGGTGATCGACTTTGTGATCTTTAATTGTCTCATCTATTCTTCCTCTATTTTAATACAAAGTTACGGCTTTTAATTATTCAACTCAAATTAAAAAGCATATCAATGTATGATTTATGTTATTCCATTAATGGAAACGATAGCTAAACTGCATTCCCTCAGGGGTTACACCCTCAATAGAATAAATTTCTTCTCCTGAATCTTCAATCCTGCTTATGTCTACCACATCATTCATTTTATTATTGTTTATTCGCACAATAATATAACCAGGCTTTAAGCCCATTTTTGACAAACGTCCATCACGAAGACTTGTCAATTTCAATCCATTACTTAGCTTGAATTCTTTCTTTTCTTTTTGGGTAATGGGTATGAACTTCCCTCCCAGCATATAATCACTACTGCGTACAATTTCAGTTCCGCCTTCTAGATTACGTAAAACAACATCATATTGTTTCGATTTTCCCTTTCTTTTAATAACAATAGGAACCCTGTCACCGGGCCGGTACCTTGAAAATCTTTCCTGAAGCTCCGCAACAGAATTTACATTTACTCTATCAATTGACAAAACAATATCCCCTTCCTTAATACCTGCATCAAAAGCAGCACCACCTTCAGAGACACTGTTGATATACACTCCTTCAATGGAATCAAGGTTTTTATCCTTTACTAGTTTAGCGTTAACATCATTGATACTCACCCCCAAAATAGCTCTTTGTACACGACCATATTCTTTCAGGTCGGCAACTACTTTCTTAACTATTTCAACAGGGATAGCAAAGGAATTACCGGAATACTCTCCTGTAGCTGACACAATGGCAGAGGTAATCCCAATCAGCTCTCCGTCTGTATTTACAAGGGCTCCTCCACTGTTCCCATGATTCAGGGCGGCATCAGTTTGAAGAAAAGATTCAATCTTATAATTCCCTCCAAGGATACCTATACTTCTTCCCTTAGCGCTAATAATTCCAGCGGTTACTGTAGAGGTTAAATTAAATGGATTTCCAACAGCCAGCACCCACTGGCCTAATCGGACTTCATCAGAATTTCCAAATGGTACCGGGCTTAATCCTTTAGCATTCACTTTCAGCAAAGCAATATCTGTATTGGGATCCAGACCAATAAGTTTAGCTTCAAAAGTTCGTTTATCATCCAGGATCACTTCAATATTCTCAGCTCCCTCAATAACATGATTATTGGTCACAATATAACCATCCTGACTCAAGATTACCCCAGATCCAAAGGCTAAAACTGTCCTGGATCTGCTCCGGCTTCCGTAGAAAAACTCATAAATCGGATTGTAGTTAGCTTCAGTTTCTGAAACTGTCTTTACATGGACTACACCTTTTACAGTTTGCTCTGCAACATTTACAAAATTAACCGGCATTGATTCCGTCACAGGCCTGTTCACGAAATTTGTAAACTGACTATCGTTTTGGATTTTTTGCTCAACCAGCATACCCGGATTATCTACAAACTTCACATAAGCAAATAAAGCCACGAATCCACCAACTACAGCAAACAAAATATATAAAACAGCATTGCGGATTTTCATATTTAATCAATTATTAATTAAACAATTTTCTATTGAGCACATTGCTCTACAAAATCTATGCCCTAAATAAATGTAAAAGAGCCTTTGCATATCTTTGAACGCTCTGATTGGCGGGATGTTGCATTTATTTATTAATTTAACACTTTTTAACCATTCTGCCAAATTGGAACTGCAATTTGAAAAATACGAGGCCACTGGGAATGACTTTGTCATGATTGACAACCGGAATTCTGTCTTTGATGAAAAGGATGAGACAAAGATCAAACAAATATGTGACCGTCGCTTCGGAATCGGAGCCGATGGCTTGATTTTAATTGGGGAGCATGAAAACCTGGACTTTGAGATGAAATATTTTAACTCAGACGGAAAGGAAGGAACTATGTGTGGGAACGGAGGAAGATGTGCTGCCGCTTTTGCAAGAAAACTGAAACTATCAAATAGTAAACACCTCTTTTTTAAGGCTATTGATGGAACTCATGAAGCCCACATCACATTGAATTCTATAAGGCTTAAGATGTCAGATGTTTCGGGAGCCGATAAAATAGAAAAATGGTGTTTTCTTGATACCGGATCTCCACATATTGTTGAGTTTGTAAATAATCTGAATGAAGTCAATGTTAAAAAGAAAGGTCGTGAGATCCGGCTTCATGAGAAATTCAGACCCGCTGGTGTAAACGTAAATTTTGTGGAATATAAGGAAAAGATAGTCCATATAAGAACATACGAACGTGGTGTGGAGAATGAAACATTTTCCTGTGGAACAGGTAGTGTAGCTGCAGCAATATCAGTTTATTTGAACTTTGATTCTCACAAGACCGGGAAACAAAAACAAGAATATGAAATACAAGCCCCAGGGGGAGAATTGAAAGTAAGCTTTGAAACAGATGAAGATTCCGGATACAGGAATATTTGGCTGGAAGGACCGGCAACACATGTTTTTAGTGGGACTATTTAAGAAATGCCGGAACTTGTTTTTCAATCCTGAACAACGACTATGTTATAATATATGTTGGCAGTAAGCAAAATAAACATTCTGTACATGGATACTGACGATTTATCAAGAGAGGCATATGATGCAATAATTATTGAGGCAGAGAAACTGACTCATGATTTAACTTTGAATTTTGGCGTTTTATCTTCACGTTGTAGGGATGAGTCCGAGTATCTGGATAAATCTAAACAATTAGCAGAAGAAATTTTGCAACTTGATGATTATAAATTAGAAGATTTGCTTTTTGGTAATGTTCCTGATAGAGATAAATTGGACTTTACATTAAAAAAGATTATCAGTAATATTGAGAAGGTAAACAAAATTCAGATTGACAAACGACAATATGACTTCTAAACAAGAGATTATAGGGTAAGTATGATTATATATTTGGTTGGTATAGGTTGTGTTGGGAAAACTACTATAGGTAGAATGCTAGCTGATAATATCGGATTTTCATTTTATGATTTAGACCACGAAGTTCAAAATTATTATAACAAGTCAATTGAACGGATTCAAGATGAATGTTTGACAATGAGACATTTCCTACAAAAAGCTAGTAAAGTGCTTGATTTTTTATTTAAGAAAACTGATAATTTAGTGATTGCAGGTACTCCATCCAGTATGCAATATCCCTATCTAGATATTTATAAAAAATACAAAAAGGGCAAAGAGATATTATCAATATGTATTACTGATAAACCAGAAAATATTTTGAAACGACTGACTTTTTATGATATTGATTCCAATTTATTAGAGACAGATTTAACTGAGAAAGAAAAGGAGAAGTACATCAATATAATTATCGGTGACATAGATTATTTTAATAAGTCATATAGCAAAGTCGATATTCAGCTTAGTATAGAGAATGTTCCAATACATCATATACCTAATTTGATTACTAAGGCATTGGATAAAATAGATATCAATATATTGCCAGCTGCCAACTTGCTATAAATTAATCATTATCAAAAAAAAAACCAAATACTATAACTATGAAACAGTCTATTTCAATTCTTAGCTTAATTATTATTCTTTTTTCCCTCAACCTCCAGGGCCAGGAAGGTACAACAGACTACGAACAATTATACAAACAGCTCAACCGGAGATTTGAATCTGTAGGACACAGATTGGATGCAGTTGAAAAGGCAATTGACGATATATACTGGCATAATAAAGTCGGGGATATTGCTACAGTTGACAAAGTGTATATGACAGGACCTCCTTTGAGAAAAGAGAGCAATCCCACAGCTCAAGGAGCCGGGAATCCGGTAAAATTCTGGTCCTATGTTTTCATCCCCAAAAACATTGATCCTTCAAAAAAATATCCGCTTCTTGTCTTTCCACATGGAGGGGTTCATTCTAATTTCAGTACTTATTATACTCATATAATAAGGGAGCTTATGGCTCAGCAATACATTGTTATTGCGGCAGAGTATCGCGGATCAACAGGTTATGGAGCTTCGCATTACAGGAAAATTGATTATGGTGGACTGGAAGTTGAAGATGTGGATGCAAGTCGTGCCTTTATGCTTGAAAATTATGATATTGTAGATAAGAACAGAGTGGGAATAATAGGCTGGAGCCATGGTGGTCTGATCGCTCTGTTAAATATTTTTGATCGTCCTGAAAACTATAAAGTGGCCTATGCCGGGGTGCCGGTAAGCGATCTTATTGCACGAATGGGTTATAAAACGCAGGGTTACCGCGATTTATATTCTGCAGATTACCACATTGGGAAAACCGCCTATGCCGATGTTGAGGAATACAAGCGCAGGTCGCCGGCATGGCAGGCACATAAACTGCAGACTCCGCTTCTTATTCACACCAATACCATAGATGCTGATGTAAATGTTCTGGAAGTGGAACATCTTATTAAAAGCCTGAAGGCAGAAAACAAAAAATTTGAGTATAAGATATATGAAAATATTCCTGGAGGTCATTCCTTTGACAGGATGGATACAAAAGCAGCCAGGGAAATCAGGATGGAAATATATAATTTTCTTGTAAAGTATCTCAGCCCGCCTACTCAGTTTAAATCAGTAAGAGATCTGGAGAAAGCCGCTTATGGGTATTAGAAAGTTGAAAGTTGAAGGTTGAAGGTTGAAGGTTGAAGGTTGAAGGTTGAAGGTTGGAAAGTTCAAGACTGTTTGGAGTTCCGTATAGGAAAAAAGGTGAAATATAAAGGTCCTCGGTATTGGGGCTGAGTACAGGTAATTTTGAGTTCCGGGTTCCGGGTCAAATTCAGGCAATAAAAAAACGGTTCATCAGGAGTGCAACGAAGCGATCTTAATCTCTTTCCCTCTGTTTCTCCTTTCCACTTATTCTCCTGTTCACTCTTTGTTCTTGGCTTTTGGACATTTAGACCTTTGACCCTTCTACTTTTTAATCTTGAGCTATAGATCATATTTATCAATAAGGTAGATCAATGCTGCAATGGCAGCACTCCCCATCTGTAATTCACGTTCATTTACCTGTTCAAAGGTATCATTTGGAGAGTGATGGAAATCAAAATAGCGTTGAATATCCGGGATAAAGCTAATAAGCAGGGCATCATAAGCAGACAGGGGACCAATATCGGCACCTCCTCCTCCCTTTCTGAAGTCTTTCATCTTATATGGGTCGAAATATTTCTGCAGTGCCAATAAAGCTTCCAGTCGCTCCCCTTCAGCCCCAAAACCAAAACCCATGGGTGTGAGAGCCCCCCTGTCTGATTCAATAGCTGCATAATGATTCTCACTATTTACTCCTGCAAGTTCAGCATATTTCCTGGCCCCGGATTGACCAATTTCCTCATCCATAAACATTACAGCACGTATTGTTCTCTTTGGTTGAATGCCTAGCATTTTAAACAGACGTAAGACTTCAATTGATTGTATGCACCCTGCCCCGTCATCATGAGCGCCTTCGCCTGAATCCCAGGCATCCAGATGAGCTCCTATGGTAATGATCTGATCAGGTAATTCCACCCCCCGAATTTCTCCAACTACATTATATGAAGTTTCATCGGGAAGATTCCTGCATGTACTTACAAAATGGAGATATAATTCAGGATCCTGTTTAAACCATTCACTTAAAAGATCGGCATCATTTGTACTTACTGAAACTGCAGGAACCTGTGCAATTCCATCCTTATAATACATAACTCCTGTATGGGGAAAATCATCCCTGGCTGTAGTCACAGAACGTACTATTGCACCTATGGCTCCATACCTTGCAGCTTCAGCTGCACCTTGTGTTCTTTGAGAAACAGCTGCACCATAGGCCTGAAAAGTCTGAATGTTTTTTGGATCCATCGGCCGGTTAAAAAACACGATTTTACCTTTAATACCTTTTTCTCCAAGTTGCCCAAGCTCATCAAAACTTTTAACCTCCACAAGCCTTGCAGTAATACCTGTTTTTCCAGTACCAATTGATTTTCCCAGGGCTGAAATATTCAATTGTGTGGAGCCCAATTTCGAAGAAGAAATCATGGCATATTCAATATTTCCCCTTTCCCAATGTGGGACTACAAGCTCCTGCAAATAAACAGAGTCCAAATTCATCCTGCTCAACACCTGTTTTGTAAACTCAACTGCTGCTGCTGCTTCAGGTGTTCCCGCAATTCTACCGGCCGTATTTTTACATAAATACCTTAAATTTTCGTAAGCTTCGTGATTTGTAAGAGCCTCATCATACAGTGCTCTCAATACTTTTTCTTCATCCTGGCCTTTTAGTAAAGTAAGAGATAAAAAAATAAAAATCAAGACAACATTTAGTCTTCTCATAATCTTTTGTTATTTGTATTAGTCAAATTTAGTTTTAATAAATAAGATCTAATAGACAATCCTCTATAATATCTTTAAAACCTAAAGTGGGCATAAATTCCTAATCGCAGTGAAAGCTAAGGGAACAAATTAACAGAAGTACAATTATTTTCAAAGGATTAATTGAATATATATATTGTTATTCTACAATTTTTCATGAAAACTTATAAGAATATAATTTCGATTACGATGAACGGTATTTATGGGATTGATTATATTGCCCTTTCAGGGCGAAAATGGAATTATTATATTCTTTCATAGGGCGATGCCCTATGCTAAGCTATTCCTGGCTTTCAGCCAGGTCTGCTAATCATATAAAAATCCCTTGTCGATAATCACTGTTACGCACTTTATCTCCACCTTTTTGAAACGATCCAATACTTGAAACTTAAGTTATTATTTTAGGTAGAAAAGATTTATTTCGATCTCTGAAACCTATTAAGTAAAAAACTAATTATACGTCAATATTTGCATATTTAGCATTTTTCTCAATAAACTCCCTTCTTGGCGGAACCTCATCTCCCATGAGCATAGAAAAGATCCTGTCTGCTTCAGCAGCATTCTCAATAGTAACACGCCTAAGGGTTCTGTTCTCCGGTTTCATAGTAGTTTCCCACAGTTGCTCCGCATTCATTTCACCAAGACCTTTATATCTTTGAATGCTTACAGTGCTATCCTTTCCGCCACCAAGTTCTTGTACATATTTTATTCTTTCCTCTTCTGTCCAGCAATAATGCTGTGTTTTACCTTTTTTCACAAGGTAAAACGGAGGAGTGGCAATATACAAGTAACCATTGTTGATCAGATCATTCATATACCTGAAGAAAAAAGTCATAATGAGAGTGCTGATATGGCTTCCATCCACATCTGCATCGGTCATAATAATAATTTTATGATACCTCAGTTTTTCAAGGTTAAGGGCCTTGCTGTCTTCTTCTGTCCCTATTGTTACACCCAGGGCTTTGAAAATATTTTTTATTTCCTCATTCTCAAATATTTTATGCTGCATAGCCTTTTCAACATTCAGGATTTTGCCCCGAAGTGGAAGTATGGCCTGGAACGTCCTGTCTCTCCCCTGCTTTGCAGTTCCCCCGGCTGAATCGCCCTCAACAAGATAAATTTCTGTTAATGCGGGGTCTCGTTCTGAGCAATCTGATAATTTTCCGGGCAATCCTGATCCGGATAAAACATTTTTCCTTTGAACCAACTCACGGGCCTTTCTTGCAGCATGCCTGGCTGTAGCAGCCAAAATAACCTTCTGCACAATGATTTTAGCATCTTTTGGATTCTCTTCAAGATAATAACTCAATGATGCACTCACGGCTTGATCAACAGAACCCATTACTTCTGAATTTCCCAACTTGGTTTTTGTCTGCCCTTCAAATTGCGGTTCCATAACCTTAACAGAAACAATGGCGGTAAGTCCTTCTCTGAAATCATCTCCGGAAATATCAAACTTCAATTTGGACAACATTCCAGATTTATCTGCATAAGATTTCAAGGTCCTGGTTAAACCTCTCCGAAAACCGGCCAGGTGAGTTCCCCCTTCAATTGTATTAATATTATTGACATAGGAATGAATATTCTCAGAAAATGAAGTATTGTATTGCATTGCAATCTCCACAGGAACCCCATTCTTTTCAGTTTCAATTGAAATGGTTTTTTCAATCAACCTTTCACGGGCAGCATCAAGAAAATCAACAAATTCTTTCAATCCTTCTTCTGAGTAGAACTCTTCAGTTCTGTAAGTATCCCCGTTATTCCCGTTTCCATTCTCTTTCTGGGTCCTTTTGTCTGTCAGTTTCAGATTTATTCCCTTATTCAGAAAAGCCAGTTCCCGTAACCTGGCAGCCAATATATCAAAATGATACTCAGTAGTAGTAAAGATGGTATTATCTGGTGTGAAAATAACTTCTGTTCCTGTATTTTTAGTTGTTCCTATCTCTTTTACGTCATACAAAGGTTTTCCTCTTTCATATTCCTGGGTATATACTTTACCATCCCTGTATACTTTAGCCTGCAATTTAGAAGAAAGTGCATTTACACAGGAAACTCCAACACCATGCAAGCCCCCTGAAACCTTATAGCTGTCTTTATCAAATTTCCCACCGGCATGCAATACAGTCATCACTACTTCAAGAGCTGAACGCCCTTCTTTTTCATGCATGTCAATTGGTATTCCCCGGCCATCATCGCGAATAGTGACAGATCCATCTTCATTGATCAATACCTCAATATTCTTACAATAACCCACCAGGGCTTCATCGATAGAATTATCCACCACTTCATATACCAAATGATGAAGACCTTTGGTACTTACATCTCCAATATACATAGCAGGTCTCTTTCGTACCGCCTCAAGACCTTCCAAAACCTGAATATTCTCGGCTGAATAGTCCTTATTTCCTGCTTTCTTATCTTCAGTTTTACTCATATTACAATGCTTTTTTTCTCAAATTATTAACCAATACATCACTGCAAAAAAATTTCAATGCGATAATAAATTTTTAATTGGAAAAATGCCCGGAAGGAATCCCTCTGCCACATCAAAAAAGAAGCTTTTACAGCCTTAATTTTGCCCTTATAAGTCACTGGTTTTGTGAATATTATATAACATGGCCCTATTTTGCCATATATCTATACAAATATACCAAATTTTAATGATTTTCAGGCTTTTATGTACAAGGAAAATAAGGCTTTTTTAAACAAGAAATGAACATTATAATGAGTAAGTAAACCCAGCCTGTATAAAGAAGCTTTGGCCAGGATATTGATTCCATAGCTCATATCTGCCACTCAGAATATTATTTAGCCTAAGAAAAGCTGACAGAATGCGGGTATAGCGATACTCAATCTTTAAGTTTAAATCCACAAAACCATCCAGCGCAATACTGGAGACACCAAAATCATATGATTTTGCATACCTTTTACCTACATAAAAAGCATCCAGATCAACAAGAATTTTATCTCTTAAATTATATCGAATGCCTGCAGTAATATCAAAATTTGGTTTGTTCCAGGCATATAGCTCCGTGGCAAGTCCATAGAAGTAATAATTTGCCTTTACCTGAACTTCAGTTGAGGGACCCACAGCAGTACTGATCTCTCCCTGAATCCTGCCAAGTTCTACATCATCATATTCCAAATGAAATTGATTCCCAAGTCCACTAACAGTATCATTTACAAAAAAGTACATTTGGTCAATCAGGGAATAACTACCTCTTAGATGCCAGGCTGATTTTCTGCTGAATGAACCATGAAAGCCTCCGAAAAAGTTTAGTTTATGATCGGTGCTCTGTACGTTTAATCCCGGTATTTGAAATGGATTTTCATTACTGATCTCCCTGTAAGAATGGCTCTCAAGGCTCCCATCAACACCTACATAACTTGTAAGGTATTTAGGTACAACATTAAACTTAAACTTTGCTTTCGGGTAAAAATGAGGTATAGCATTCCCTTCTTCGACCTCAAAACTCATATTAAGTGCCAGGTTTAGTGCCCATACACTTGAGCGCTGTGAAAACCAGGGCTCAATACCAATATAGCTTACCGGATGTGCAATAGCATCCATCTCAGAACCCAGGTATCTTACTGAAAGTATTCCTCCAAAAACTTTTCCTGATATAGACTTATTTATATCCAGTTGGAAATCTACCTCATGTTGCGTGTTTTTATACCTGTCATTGAAAAAATGATAGCTTGTATAAAAATCATAATTCAAATGATTTGAATCAAGATAACTGGATTGAAAATGAATTCCTGCAAATACATCAAGGTAATTCTGACGTATACTCTCTTTTGAGAGACTTGTATCTATTGAGGGCTTATAGCCATAAAAGTGAATCCAATCCTGGTTGGCACCAAATTCTCCCTTCAGTATTGAATTCTTAAACAATTTCTTTCCATACAATAAAAAATCTGTATCACCGAATCCTGAAAATACCTTTTCATCATTTGACAGTTTCACTTTTCCATAAGAAGATAAATGCTTTATGTATGCTCCTCCTGAATTATTTTTCGATCTCAGGCTATTGACATGCAATTCTCCAGCTGGAGAAACATAATTTCCAAAACTCAACTTCAGGAAACTATGATATAACTTTGGAATACTCTCACTTTCCATCCTGGCTGGTTTCAAAGGG
>JAYEGO010000209.1:13874-14469 GCA_034659155.1 Bacteroidota bacterium
TATATACAGGTTGAAAATTCTTCGGACTTATACTATATTGATATTCCGGACTGAGTTTCACAGTATCATTCAGTTCGGGAAGAAGGTTGATTTTGCTTGCCTCAGAAAGTATGGGCTCATAAGGTTTTATTACCCTTACTTCCTTTTTAATGGTCTCTTGTGCATTCAAAAATAATCCAAATGCAAAACTCAGGAAAAGAATAATATTTCTTTTTCTAAACTTCATAAAGTTCGTCTTTCAACCAGATCTGCAATTACGTCTTCCTGCAAACCAATTATGTTTTTATTTATTTCCACCTGGAAAGTCATGTCCATCTTAAGAGAACCTACAACTTCGTCCTGCTGTTCCTGTCCTTCCTTCTCAAGTTTAAGTATATAATTTAGCCTCTCCCTGGCTTCATTTTTTATTCCATCATCCTCAATATCGTAATAATCTATTAAGCTCTGTAATGTATATCTTGCCTGGAAAATATCGTTCTTTTTCAAACTAATATCAGAAGAAAGGATAAATATCCTGGCCATCCATTCCTGATGCGGAGTATTCATTTCAATAAACTCCATCACTTCAGCTTCGGAAGCATCTATCTTTTCCTGA
>JAYEGO010000210.1:0-3785 GCA_034659155.1 Bacteroidota bacterium
AACTGAACCGATCCGGATTCTGCTGAAAGGAAGCCAATTTTAGATCCATCTTCAGACCACCTGGGATGGAACGATTTCATAGCACTCAAATCCACTACTTCCCCACCTTCCACTGGCAAAAGATGCAATTTGGTAGAACTTTTATTGGTTTTAGAATCATACCTGGTAAGACTAAATACAATTGTGGAATTATCAGGGGATACCTGTACATCTCCAACCCTGCCGAACTTCCACAATATTTCAGCAGTCATTTTACCGCCGGCAATTTCTTCCTGGGTAAGTTTCCCTGAAAAATCAGATTCAGGTTCTGCGATCTTCCCATTTTCAGGGGTGCAGGCTGAGAATATCAATACAATACTTAATAAAAATATCAGGTTTTTCATGGCTTTATATTTTACTATTAAATGTCCCTACGTTAAATAGTGTGCGCTTTAGCGTACTTTTATTATGCAGGCCTTGAAGCCTCAACAATTTTACTTTTTAATTCCTCAAGTAATTCAGTGTTATCTTCAAGAATTTGTTTCACTCCTTCTCTTCCCTGTCCCAGTTTGGTATCTCCATAACTAAACCAGGAACCACTTTTCTTAATAATATCAAGTTCTACACCCATGTCAATAATTTCCCCGGTAAGAGATATGCCAAGTCCGTACATAATGTCAAATTCGGCCTTTCTAAAAGGGGGAGCCATTTTGTTCTTAACAACTTTTACACGAGTACGACTACCTTTTATATCATCACCATCCTTAATCTGCCCTATTCTTCTAATATCCACCCTGACGGAAGAATAAAACTTAAGTGCATTACCACCGGTTGTTGTTTCAGGATTTCCAAACATTACCCCAATTTTATCTCTAAGTTGATTGATAAAAACGCAGGATGTATTTGTTTTACTGATATTAGCTGTAAGCTTCCTGAGTGCCTGTGACATAAGTCTTGCCTGAAGGCCCATGCTGGCTGCCCCCATTTCTCCTTCAATTTCTGCTCTTGGAGTCAGCGCAGCTACGGAATCGATAACCACAATATCAACGGCCCCTGAACGTATCAGATGGTCTGTAATTTCAAGAGCCTGCTCACCATTATCGGGCTGGGAAATTAGAAGGTTCTCTATATCCACTCCTAACTTTTCAGCGTAAAATTTATCGAAAGCATGCTCTGCATCTATGAATGCGGCAATTCCTCCTTTTTTCTGAGCCTCTGCTATTGCATGAATGGCTAAGGTTGTCTTTCCGGAAGCTTCAGGACCATAGATCTCAACAACCCTTCCCCTGGGATATCCACCAATGCCCAGGGCCATATCCAGGGCGATAGATCCAGACGGGATACTATCGATATCTTCTACTGACTGATCACCCATTTTCATAATTGCTCCTTTCCCAAAGCCCTTTTCAATCTTGTCCATAGTTAGTTGTAGAGCCTTCATCTTTTCCTTGTTCACATCTTTCTTTTCCTGATTCATTTTGAAATTATTTTATTGAATGAATAATTATTTTTCCTTTGAGAATTTAGGTAAAATTACGAAGTTTACAGTAATAATTCAGAAATTAACAGACAACTTTTTATCAGATTATAAACATTGCAACACAATATTAAATGAACTTTATAAATACCCAGGCTAAGGTCTCCAAAAAAATCTCATTCTGCCTTCTGAAATCCATAATAAACTATCTCATTCTATCTTTGAGTTTACTAATTTCACTTCCCCTTTCCGGTCAAAATCAGTTAAAAGAAAACTCAAGCATACAAAAAAAGGCACAGGAATTCTTCAATAGCAAGGATTACGAAAATGCTTTAATAAATTACAATTTGCTGCTAAAGACTTATCCTAAAGATCCTGAGCTAAATTATTATTCAGGAATCTGCCTTACAGAATTAGAGCAAAATCTGAATAACGCTATTTACAAGCTAAAACTTGCCTCTCTAAGTCCTGTTCCAGCCAATGTTTATTTTTATCTTGGAAAAGCAAATTACCAGATGAATCATTTCGATGAGGCTCTTACTTATTTTGAGAGATTTAAAAAAACAGGGTCCCGGGAAGATCAAAAGAACCTGAAAGCAGATCAGTGGATTGCCTGGGCTGAAAGCAGAATTTCTGATTCCAGTCCGGTAATCCAATATTACGGGCCACCGGCTTCAAGAATTCCAAAAGAGGTTCCCGGCAGAAGCAGCAATATTTACATTGAGCAAGTTTCAGATGCTTTTTATGAGCAAGCTCAAATAAAAAAAATCATAAGCCTGGAGGATGTAAGGGCATTATCTGAAATGGATAATTTGAATAAGGCCTATAATACATCAATGCAGCAATCGTGGGAACTTGATAAAGAACAGGAAAAACAAAAGGTGGTTGTCAGTGCTGCGGGAAGTCATGCAGAAAGCAACAGGGCTTTGAGAAAAATAAACTCTCTTGAAAAACAGAGTTCTCAAAAAAAACTTCAGGCATTTAAAGGTTATCATAATATAAATTCCGGGAAATATGTCATTTATAAATCAAATATTGACAGAATTTTAGAAGATAAAAACAATAAGAACTATAAAGAAATCAAAAGCTATGCTTTAAATAGTGAAGAAAACTACAAGAATTCAGTTAAGCTGAAAGAAGAAGCCGAAATGGTAACTGATTGGGAAGAAGAATTCGACCTGTACGGAGAATCAAATGCTTATGAGTTGATGGCACTTGAAAACCAGAAGAAGGCAATTGCTGTGTATGCTGGTATTATAAACCCTGAAAGGATAGACGAATCTCCAGATCAGGCATTAATACATCCACAAAAGAAAGAGCCCCTTCAAATTGCCAAAGACTACCCGGGTCCCATTCCAACACCAATAAAGGAGGAAGAAAAAGAACCTACCCCTGATGTAGTTATTGTGAAATTCCCCACACAGAAGGAATCTCTGATTGTTGAAGAAAAATCTATCCCAGAGCTTACCCGGGAAATTGCAACTCCTGTTATAGTGTCAGAAACATCAACACAAGAGATCAATAACTTTTCAATCCTCCCTACTCCTGACTATAACAAAATGATTCCTATTCCGCTTGATCAGATCCTTCCGGATGGAATTGTTTATAAGATCCAGCTTGGAGTATTCAAAAACCTCAGGACGCAATCATATTTCAGAGGTCTACAACCCATTACAGCAGAATCTATTAAAGACAAAGACCTTATAAGATATTTTGCAGGATTGTTCTCAGATTACGAGAATGCCCGGAGTGCCCTGAGAAAAGTAAGGAAAAATGAATTCAAAGATGCTTTTATTGTAGCCTATTATAATGGTCAGAAAATCTCAACAGACAGGGCAAAACTTTACAAAAAAGAAGGGAAAGACAATATTCCTGAAAATACTGAGTTAGAACAACATAATGTTTATTTTGAAATTCAAATCGGAGTATTCAGCAAAGAGGTCGGACCAGACCTCTATCGAACATTTGAAAATCATGCTGAAGAAAATAAACTGGAATCTTTTGTGAATAAAAATGGAAATGTAGTATACACAATTGGAAAATTCCTTACCTTTGATAGTGCAAGATCTTTTAATAAAGAGCTAAAAACTAAAGGGCTAAGTGATGCTTTTGTAATTGCATTTGATAAAAGCAAGAGAATTTCAATCAGGGAAGCCCAAATATTGCTGAACGAAAAATAAGTTATGAGTATCCGCGAGAAGCATAAGTTTCAGAATGATAGTCTTACAAAAGAGAAAAAAGACCGATTTCTGATCTTGCATAATGATGACGTGCATACCTTTGATTATGTTATAGATGCACTAATAGATGTTTGTCAGCATGATACTAT
>JAYEGO010000211.1:0-3781 GCA_034659155.1 Bacteroidota bacterium
CTCTTTGCGAAGCAGGAGAGGTAATAAGAGGAAATAGCCCTGTTCTGGAAAATTGTACTTATTCTTTCCAGAGTGACAAACTAGTCACAGAAAAATGGTTCTTAGACTCGCAGTTAGTATATGAGAGCGATACATATACTATCGAACCCACATGGAATCATTTTTGGAGCATGGAAGAAGTGGGTTATCGTGCTGTCACTTGCGTGGTGACAGCAGAAAATGGAATCTCATCTCAAATGGAGTGGATTCTGTACATAGGCACAAAATTCGTTGTTCCTAACGGAACTAGCGAAGTGAACACAACTACTCTATCAGTTGTTACTGCTCCCGGAGAAACATTCAATGTAAATACGACAGTTTCCCCGGGTGTTATGCGAGGAACATTTGTTCTTCATGAAGTAACAGCAACTGCGACACAATTACTTCAACCCACAGAAGAGGGGTATTATAAATACAATTTTACCTTTGTAAATAATACCACTGCTATGTTTACTCTCATTGCCTCAGAAAAAAATGGCACTTTTCTAATAGGGGTACATAACAGCGCCATTGCAGAAGATGGAGAAAGAAATCCTATTCTGCTAAATAGAGCAAGTTCCGAGGTGAGAGTCTCCCCCCGCTATGATATCAATGCCGATTTTGTTGTTAATATCATAGATCTGGTGATCTTGAGACAACATTATGGGGAAAGCACCACAGAACCACATCCAAGATATGACATGAACAAGGATGGGATTGTCAATATCATAGATCTGGTAACTCTGAAACAGCGTTTCGGAGAGCAAATTCCAACTGTGTAAAAAAGGGCAATCATCGCATTGTCCTTGTTTTTTTTGGTTTTCAGCCCGCCGTTGACTTCCTTCTTGAACTGATTTACACTAAAAGCAGTTTAAGGAAATAAAAAGCAATTCAAAATTATGTTTAAAAAAGAAATTCCAATTATTTTTATAGGTTTATACGCGGTTATTGCTGCGCTGGTTTTAGGGTGGAGTGTTTTTGTGAGGGAGGAAGCGGTTGTGCCTGTTCAGGCGCCAGTGGTGGGTGATAAGTTGATAGAGGATAGTGAGAATGATGATGCTGTTTCTGATGATGTAGAAAATGACATTTTTGATATAGAAAGTAATAATGTTTCTGAAAGTAATGACTTGAATGGTAAAATTTATAAAATGGTTGATATTTCGGATAAATTTCTCTTTGTTGAAAATTCTAGCGTACATCCAATGAAAACTCCCCATAGTTCTCTTCCTGATACAATTCATATTCTGGATATTCTAAAAAGCAATAAACCTATTGTTTCAATAGAAACTAATATTTTACCAGAGGAAAGAACTTCTTATAAATTATTCGAAGATAGAATTTATTTTTTTAGCAGGAAAGATAAGATGGTAGAATGGATGGATTTTAATGGCAATATTTATAAATTAGCTTTTACTAAAGTAGATGATTGGACATACTCAAATTATTTTTTAATTTCTCCCAATAACCAAAAGATTATTTGGGTGGAAACAAGTGGATGGGACGAAAACAATAAAATGAACAGTAAATTGGTATTAGCGGATTTAGACGGGCAGAATAAAAAAATACTTTTAGAAAAAAGTTTTGGTTTTAGAGAGGAGAAATATTTTCAGCCAATAAGATGGTCTAACTCAAATGAAGAAATTTATTTTACTGAACAACATGGAGGACTAGGAGGATATTTTGTTTTTTTTAACCCCATCAATTTAAGCAAAGCTAATATTAATACAGGCAAGATAGAACATTTATTTGACGAAGGTCGTGTTGGTGACATTTCTCCTAATGAAGAATTTATGGCTTATTTCGCATGGAAAGAATATAAACCTAAAACAATAATCAGAAATATGAAAACAGGAACAGAAAATATTTTTGATATTCCCATTGAAGAAAATTTTAAACTTGGAGGAAACGCGTATTTTTCTCCTGACAATAAATACCTTGTTTATAATATTGCCTATCATAATCCTGATAATGAGCGTTTTCGGACCATAGTTGTTGGCTCTACAAAAAAAGAACAAAAGACAATTGTTGATGATCCTCAAAAGAAATATGAAGTAATGGGTTGGGTCTCAAATGATAAAATTCTACTTTGTGATTTTGACGATAATACTTATATTGTTAATATCGACGGATCTGATTTTAAAAAAATAGGGATAACAGAATAAAAACATCAATGACATTATTCTGCCTTTTATCAGTAATCTGAATAAAAGGCAGAAACACTGTCAGTGAGATGGTGTCAACTCAAGGAGGAAATATGTTTTTCTGAAACAGAGAAACATAAAAATCGCTCTTTGACAACTAAGACAACCGAAACAAACAGGAGACGATAGAAATGGGAACCAACAAAAACGGAACAAAATGGAAAGTCGTTAAGCTATTAGCAATGCTTCTGATAGCAGGATTAATAGTCAGTAGTTTAGCGCCAAGCGTAAGCGCTAAAGAATACGGAGAAAAGATTGGCGAACACAGCGATGTAATCGCTAAATCTAATGGAATATGCACAGCGAAGTATAGTATGGTGTGCGAAGGTGAATATTGTGTAGATTGTTCGGTATCTGAAAATAGGTACTGGCAATGCGTAGAATATGTAGATCGTTTCTATGAAGAGGCTATGGGTATCCCTGGAGCAAGTAATTGGCTTGGTCATGGATATCAATACTATAGCGGAGCTTCAGTAAAAGGACTTACATCCTATGCAAATAGCGGATCCATGCCTCCACATTCTTGCGACCTTCTTTGCTTTAATGATGGTGGATATGGGCATGTGGCAATTGTCATGGGAACAGACGACAACTATGTCTACATTATTGAACAAAACTGGCAGAGGAACACTGCTTATAAGAGTTTGTCATGGGATAAAGACACTAACACCATATACGATCGTGGTGCTTATCGTGTTCAAGGATGGCTTAGGAAAGATACTTGGAACTTCAACACCTCCAACAATGCCGAAGGCTGGACAGCCGTTAACGCTGAAGAGTATTCCGTGGAAGACGGGAAATATTTCATCAATCCGGAACAAACCGATCCCTATATTAAAAGCGCTTCGCTTTCTCTTAATGCCGACAACTACACCGCCATAGAAATAAATATGGCAAGCAATTGTCTGGACGGAAACGCGAGGATCTATTTTACCACAGCCGATTCTCCGGACTACAGCGAAGACAAGCGCGTTTCATTTGAAGCTAACAATGACGGAGGTTGGCATACTTATACCGTCTATATGGCAGGCAACTTATGGAAAGGCGCGACAATCACCGGCATTAGAATAGACCCGGCGGACACAGGAGAAGAAAAAGCGACAGACACAGACACAATCGGGTTTGACTGGATAAAAGCGGTCAAAATAGAGCATCCGAGGTATGACATTAATGAGGATGGGGTTGTCAATATACTAGACACTGTAACATGGAAACAGTGCTACTACTACGACATACCCTGTAAGCGGTGTGACTGTGATGAAGACGGCGACATAGATGTGGTGGACTGGGCAATACTTGCCTCACACTACGGAGAGAAAATTCCAACTGTGTAAAAAAGGGCGATCATCGCATTGCTCTTGTTTTTTTTTGGTTGCGCTTGATTTTAGATTCTTCAAGTTGGCATTTTATTCTATGAATTTGAAGGTGGAAATAATTTGATTATATTCAATAATATCTTCTGGTGTTTCAGGTTTATTTAGGCTCTGCTGATTTTCATCTATTTTTTATAAAAAGAGATAAAGACAGAAATATTTTAAAAAATAATTCAGCTTATTTTAGCC
>JAYEGO010000212.1:0-14381 GCA_034659155.1 Bacteroidota bacterium
AATCAATGACCTCTGATATTGTTCGTAAAGTTGCTAAAAATGAATCTGTTATGGGCCTGAATTCTGTACAGGTAGTAATGGGAATGTATTTTTTCCCTGAAAACTGGCAAAGGGTTCCAATGATCAAGGTATCCAATGAAGAAATCAGGAAAGTGCTGGGGGTAAATAATAAAAATGCTTCTTATGTTGATTTTTTTAATATGACCTCCAAGGGTGAATATAAACTTGCCGGCAATGTTCAAAAAGCCTACCAGAAGAAACCTGGCTTGAGAACAAAATTTGACCAGGAAGTCATGAAAGTAGATGAAAGGGTAAATGTTTGCTATATGGTTTACTCCGGAAGTTTGCTTCGTATTTTTCCTGTCAAAAATGATCCTAATCAAAAATGGTATAGTCCGAATGATGCCGGCCAGATGCTTTCTTCAGAGGATTCCCTATTTGTTAGTGGAGTTCTTTCTCTCTATAGGAACTCCTTGATGGCGGAAGAAAACACATACAATTTATCAGAAATTGTGAATGGGATTAAGAAATTTCAGGAACTGAATGCCGGAGAGATTTATCCTTCGAGGACAAAAACATCTTTTGAAATTTTTTACAACAAGGCCCATATTTTTGATAAGCTTGCAAAATACTATGGAATCATAGGTTTTATTTTGTTATTACTGCTCCTGGCATCTGTTTTGAGTGAAAAGGAGGGGATTAATAAAATTATTCGCATAGCAACTCTTTTCCTGATATTTGGGTTTATTCTGCACACATTTGGCCTTGGAGTCAGATGGTATGTGTCTGAACATGCACCTTGGAGCAATGGTTATGAATCCATGATCTATATTGCCTGGGCGGCCATGCTTACGGGATTGATTTTTGTAAGAAAATCTGCATTTACCCTTGTGGCGGCATCATTGCTTGCGGCATTAACGCTTATGGTTGCTCACATGAGCTGGATGAATCCTGAAATTACTAACCTGGTTCCCGTTCTTAAGTCTTACTGGCTTACAATTCACGTGTCTGTTATTACTGCCAGTTATGGCTTTTTAGGAACAGGGATGGTGCTTGGATTATTTAACTTGCTCCTGTATATATTGAAAACAGAAAAAAATCAGGCTAAACTCCAGAAACAAATTGAGATACTGACCGATATTAATGAAATGTCTCTCATTCTTGGAGTATATTTTCTATCCGTTGGAACATTCCTGGGAGGTGTTTGGGCCAATGAATCATGGGGTCGGTACTGGGGATGGGATCCTAAAGAAACATGGGCTCTTATAACTGCCCTTGTATACATATTTATTATTCACATGAAATATGTTCCGGGAATTAAGAGCCACTTTGCTTTTAACCTTGCTTCGGTAGTCGGTTTCTTTTCTGTTTTAATGACTTATTTCGGAGTAAATTATTACCTGGCAGGCCTTCATTCTTACGCCCAGGGTGAAGCAGTTCCGATACCTAAATTCGTGTATTATACGATAGCTTCCCTTGTTCTGCTAATTCTGTTTGCCTGGTTTAACGAAAAAACTTTCAGGAGAAAGACCTTCATGGTGGAATAGGGTTTATTTAAAAAGTAAAATATAAGTAAGGAATAAAACCTAACAATATCTTACTTAGTGAAACTTGGAGCCTTGGTGACTTGGTGGCAAAAAAGAAAAGTAGCCACAAAGACTCCAAGACACCAAGAAAATACCAAAAATTTGGATTACTAATTGAAGATTGTGACGCCTATGTACCACATAGAATAAAAAAAGAACAATCCTTTCTTTTTTATTTTGTTTTTGTAAAGAAGCACTCGGTAAGCATGGAGAGTGGAATGATGTTAATCCCCTTAATCACCAATTACGGTGTTTATTATTAATCTGAAATCCGGCAAAATCAACGCCAAAGGAAAAATTAAGATCATATTGCTGTAAGTCTGGCATGTAGGAATATCTTACTCCTATATTGAAAGGAAAGGGGATGCGCAAAAAATTAAAATCCATTACAATTCGTCCACCAAGACTTGAAAATGTTTCTTTGTCTTCATTATAATGCCCTGCGAGATCATAATTTCCCTCCCCTTTAGCATAATCATAAAATGCATTTGCATAAAAACGAGGGATATACAGGAGAGAACCAAGATTAATTTCAGGATAAAATAAAGGTAAGTAATAGTCAAGTTTTACTATGCTCATCTTTATAGCAATTCTTGGGGAATAGCCCCGGGGGAATGCCAGGCTATTATAATAAGGATATTCAAGTTTAGCCAGGTTTTGATTTTCTGAACCTGCCTGCAGGTATAAACTATGGTGCTTTCCAATACCGGGAAGGTATAAACCGAAAAGATAGGAGGCGGAATTACCAAATGTTTCAGCATTAAAAGGAGCAGCTCTGAAATTTACATCTATCACCTGTCCCCAACGTGGCTTGATGTCTTTACGTGAGAGTTTAAGGTAATTGTAGAAATATAATCTTGAGGACATCATTATTTCTCCTACTTCATAATACCCGGTTTCTTCGTTATAGATATAGGAGTTGTTGTATTGAAAATTTAAAGAAGGATAAAATCCCTTAATAAATTTGTTCCTTGTGAGGTGGAAGGGAATATAGACCTGTGCATTAAAAACAGAACGAATTGCATATTCTGAAGGTTCGCCTATAGAGCCTGGTTTTCTCATGTACGGCAATCCACCCAGACTATAATCCATATCAATAACAGGGTACCATCCTTTAAATGTAAATCGTGTAATAAAAAAATGTTCCCCATCTCTGTAAGTATATCCCAGTGAACTTACTGCTGTACTTAATCGGTTTTGTGACAAAATAGTAACTCCCAGGTTGACAGGAAGCTCCTCAAGAGTAAAATTATCATAATCAAAGTAAAATGGCATCCAGCTATGAAATGAAAAAGGATTACTCCATTTTCTGTACGATTTTATCTCATAGATGCTATCAGGGGTTTCTGAACTTAATAGCCTCCCTGATTGTTGTCCGGCAAGGACCTCATCCCTTTTAACAGAATTATTTTCAACTTTGTCAAAAGGAATCCAATCTTCTGGTTTTAACTGAAGCTCAACCAGATTATATCCGTTAGATGTATATTCTGATAAAGCAATTTTGTCTTCGGAAGGAGCAAGACAGGGATCAAATACTCCAAAACGGGAAGAAGTAAGTTGATACTTTCCCCCGGTATTCCTATCCAGGGCATATATGTTGTCTATTCCTGAATATGTGCAATGATATAGAATATAATTTTTCCAGGGAATTGCTCTCTGAATGTCATAAAATGATGGTTCCAGAATTTCTTGCCATTTACCTGTATGTAAATCAAGTTCCTGAATACTTTTTCCCTTTTCATTCACAAGTAATACCAGGACGGAGTGATCACTTGTCCATTCAGGCATATGCAATGAATTATTTCCGGGAAGCCGATGTGTTTCTGAAATTTCTCCTGTCTCTGAATCCAGTATAACCAGAGAAACTACATTTGCAAGTCCGACTTCAATACAGGCAATTTTTGAAGCATCTTCTGACAGGGCTGGAGCATAGTAACGACTTTTTATTGTCAGGGAAGTTTCAGTTCCATTTTCAAGGTTCAGCTTCTTAAGTATTGAATAACTTCGGTTCTCCCACCTTACATCATCGTAAGTCTCTGTCCATACCAGAAAGTTTTTTGATAAGGAAAAACGAATTGGATAATAAAAACCTGGAACATGAATAAGTTTTTCATTACCATTCATGTCAATTCTCACCAATTGTCTGACCTGGTCGATTCCTGATTTTTCAACAATTATAGAATTATTATTCAAGTATTGTGGCAGGCGGTAGCTGGTATACATTTTTCCGGGTTTATGACTTATGGTGTCAAAGGGAATCAATAATGTTTTTTTGTCCTGCTCTTGCCATAAATTATAAAGATTTCTAAAACTATTATCATAAATTCCCTTTTTAGTCATACCTGAAGTTTTTTTCAGGCTTAAGTTCATGGGGTTTAATGTATATGGCTGTTTACCAGTCTTATCCAGGGCCTCACTCCATAGTTCAGGTCCATAATCTTTCATTCCTGAAGCAACCACCTGGTAACCTAAATTATAGTAGCTTGGTGTATGATCTTTATAAGAACCGAAAATTGCCTTGTCGTATTTGAAAACTGAACCTTGTTCGAGAGACAGGGCTCTTAATTCCATTTCAAAAGAGGGCAGGCGTCCTCTTCCCGAAAGGGATAAAGCTGTTTCAGCAGCCACTGCATCTCCTTCCAGGTACCATAAGGGGAGCATGGCTGATAAAGCTCCAATTGCCTGTTCGCCAAAAATAACAGAAAGGCCTTTTGAAAAACCTTGATTAAGTTTATCTAATTGAACAACATGTCTTAACTCATGAAGAACAAGCTGTTCCAGTTCATCCTGGGGATAAGAATCGGCGGCCGGTACAGGAAACAATTCTATTCGTTTGGGCGCCCAGGCAACAAAGCCATTGCTTCTGGAAGAATAGTTGTGTACTATTACCGGTATTTTTTTGGGTTGATGATTCAGGGTATATGGAACCAGGGTATAAGCATACTCTAAAATATTAGCCAGCCTCTGTCCCTCATTTAAGAAACTTTCAGGATATATAATATGAAAATGTTCCGTATGGACATGTTTCCATTTAATGGATGCAGGATCCTGCCCGCTCTCATAATACTGCGTATAAGCCGGAATGGCAATTAGAATTAGCAGAACAATGATACAATATTTCTTTATTGATATAATCATAAATAAAAAAACATATTTTTTGAAAACCCTGATTTACACAAGGATCTTAAAGTTTTTACTACGTAGTATACTACGTAGTATACTACGTAGTTCTTCTTCTCAACATCCAGACTCCAGGCTTCCATTTTTTTTCTTTTTCTTTTGCCACTTCGCACCATCTCCCCCTCGCCTCTTCTTCCCTGCGCCCTGTGCCCTGCGCCCTGCGCCCTGCGCCCTACGCCCTGCGCCCTACGCCCTGCGCCTCTTCTTCCCTACACCTTCTTTCATCCCCCTTTCCTTTTTACTCCATATCCTTCCTTCTTCAATGCCTCCATAATGCGATCCCGAAAATCCCCCTGGATTAAAATTTCCCCGTCTTTTGCCGAGCCTCCGGTTCCACACAGGCTTTTCAATTTCTTTCCAAGAGATTTCAATTCTTCATTTGGACCCTGAAACCCTGAAATAAGACTTACTACCTTCCCTTTACGGTTTTTCCTGTCCAGGGAAACATAAAGTACTTGTTCAGAAGGAGGAATGATTTCCATTTCTTCCTTTTCATTGTATTTATATTCATAATCCGGGTTCGTTGAGTAAACTATGTTTACAGGTTTTTTATTTTTTTTCGACATGAGCATACTCTTCTATAGTTGTTATTTACCATCTAATAGGATTTATATAAAGATAAAATATATTTCAGGAATAAAAATCTTAAAAAAACTGAAAATTATATACATACGCCAGAAAAATAGTAAATTCGCTGCTTATTCGTGAAACTCAAATTTCAAAAATAGCCAGTCCCGTTTTTTTGAGATAATGAATTGAAATTTGTAAGTTGAACGACTTTAACGAAATGATAACGTGACCGAAGGGAATAATCCCGATAGCGAGCGTATCGGGATAAATGAGTTACTAAACCCACTTGAGGTTCATAAACACAATATTTTAAATAGATGAAAAATTTCAGATCATTAAATAATATGCTGGGCTGGTTGAGTTTTTTGATAGCCTCCATAGTTTATCTCTCCACTATTGAGCCTACAGCAAGCCTTTGGGATTGCGGTGAATATATTGCCACAGCCTTTAAATTGCAGGTGGGGCATCCTCCGGGAGCTCCTTTATTTTTACTGTTAGGAAGAGTTGCTGCCCTGTTTGCCGGCAGCGACCTGAGCAATGCAGCAAAGATGGTAAATGCCCTGTCAGCACTTGCAAGTGCATTTACAATTATGTTTCTATATTGGACTATCGCTCACCTGGCAAAGAAAATGGTAAGTACTGATGGTTCCCTGAATTCCGGACAGGCAATTACGGTTGTTTCTTCTGGCCTTATTGGGGCATTCGCTTTTATGTTTTCAGATACCTTTTGGTTCTCTGCGGGGGAAGGGGAAGTATATGCAACTTCATCCTTATTTACAGCAATGGTTTTCTGGGCAATACTGAAATGGGAGAATGTTGCTAATGAAAAACATTCTGACAGATGGATTATTCTTATTGCTTACCTGATGGGATTGTCTATCGGAATTCACCTTTTAAACCTTCTTGCTATTCCTGCAATTATCTTTGTTTATTATTTTAAGAAATTTGATAAAATAGATTTACGGGGCATTGCAATTACAACGGTAATTTCATTTGTTGTTCTGGCAGTTGTTATGTATGGTATTATCCTCGGGGTATTCCAGGTTTCAGCAAAGGCTGAATTGTTTTTTGTGAATAGCCTGGGGCTGCCATATAATTCGGGTTTTCTTTTTCACATGTTTTTATTAATTGCTTTGTTGATTTTGGGAATTTACTTTTCCCAGGTAAAAAACGATCCAATAAAAACAACAATAGTTGGAAGCCTTGCTCTTATTCTTGCTGGAGTCCCATTTATGACCAGCTCTGTATTTTTCTCACTGATACTTATCGGGGGACTTGTGTGGCTGGTATATTACCTGGCACATAATAACATAGTTGCACTGAACACCATTTTTTTGGCTATAAGCATGATTCTTATTGGCTATTCCTCTTTTACCCTTATAGTGATACGGTCACATGCTGAGCCCCCCATTAATGAAAATGATCCATCCAATGTTTTTTCTCTATTATCCTACATAAACAGAGAGCAATATGGAGACAGACCCCTGGCTAAAGGACAACATTACAACGCTCCTGCTGAAGCCGTTCTGGAAGGGAAAGCTAGCTATATGCCTAAAGATGGCAAATATGTAATATCAAAAAGAAAGCAGGAAGTGGTTTATGATTCCCGGTTTGTTACGGTATTCCCCAGGATGTGGAGTAGTCAGGCAGGACATGAGCAAGTTTATAAACAATGGGCGGGAAATAGTGGAAGGCAGGTTACCATTGGTTCCGGGGAGAATGCCAGAAGCCTGAAGGTACCTACATTTGCAGAGAACATAAGATTTTTCGTGACCTACCAGATAGGTTTTATGTATGGCAGGTATTTTATGTGGAATTTTGCAGGCAGACAGAATGATATTCAGGGAGCGGGAGGCCCCTTAAAAGGAAACTGGTTGAGCGGAATAAATTTTATTGATCAGATGCGGCTGGGACCACAAAAAGATTTACCGGATTACCTGGCAAACAATAAAGGAAGAAATAAATATTACATGCTCCCGTTTATTCTTGGAATGTTGGGACTTTTATTCCAGGTTCAAAAGAACCCTAAAGATTTTTGGGTAGTATTTTTATTGTTTATTCTTACCGGACTTGCCATAGTTGTTTATTTGAACCAATATCCAAATCAACCCCGTGAACGCGATTATGCCTATGTGGGATCGTTTTATGCATTTGCTATATGGATTGGATTAGGCATGGTAACAGTAGTTGAAGGCTTAAAGAAAATTATTCCTGAGAAATTCGGGGCCCCTCTTGCAGGGGTGGTTCTACTCGCCCTGGTTCCCGGAATAATGGGAATGGAGAACTGGGATGATCATGATCGTTCGGGAAGATATACTGCAAGGGATATTGCCTTCAACTATCTGAACTCCTGTGAACCCAATTCAATCATTGTTACCAACGGAGATAATGACACTTTTCCTCTTTGGTATGCTCAGGAGGTTGAGGGCATACGAACTGATGTAAGAGTGGTAAATACCATGTTGTTTAATACAGAGTGGTATATCGACCAGATGAAGAAAAAGGCCTATGATTCTGAAGCTTTGCCCTTATCCATGCAACGAGAAAAGTATTTAGATGGGGTTAACGGACAAGTTTATATACTGGAACGGGTAAAAGGGCCCCAGGACCTGAAAATGGTTCTGGATTTTGTTGCCGATGAAAATCCAAATACCAAGCTTAGAGTCCAGAATGGTGAAATGATTGATTATTTCCCGTCCAGGACCTTAAGACTCCCATTTGATAGTTCAAAATTTACCGAAAACACCCCGATTGTATTGGGAAATGTAGAAAAACCACTTTCTGAAATCGAAATTAATCTTAAAGGGAACTACCTGCTGAAAAGCCAGATGATGATGCTTGATTTGCTGGCAACAAACAATTGGGAGCGCCCGGTATATTTTGTTGCAGGAGGGCATGCTGATGCCCTGGGATTAGAGCCATATTTTCTGCAGGAAGGTTTTGCCAACAGAATAGTCCCTTTGCGAACCGATAACGAAAGAGCCTTTGAATATGGCAGAATCAACACAGATGCGATGTATAAAAACTATATGGAGAATTTCAGGTGGGGCAGAATGAATGAACCTGATGTTTATCTTGATTATTATACCCGGAGAACTATTTCGGTTATTCGTATGAGAAGCAATTTTGCCCGGCTGGCTGTAACACTGGTTGAGGAGGGCAAGAAAGATTCAGCAATTGCTGTTGTCGATCGTTGTTTTGAATTACTCCCCCAGGATCGAATGCGTTTTGATCTTTATACAACCAGGTTGATTGAAGCCTATTATAAAGCAGGGGAAATTGAAAAAGCAAATGAAAAAGCGGAAAGCTTTTATGCTCAGCTTGAGAAGCAACTTAATTATTATTTCTCATTAAGACCAGAAATAGGAAAGGCTACAGACCTGGAAAGAAGAATGGACTTGCAGGCACTTCAGGACCTGAGTATGGTAACGGGAGAATTTAAGCAAATGGAACTAAACGCGATGTTGCAGCAGGCACTTGATAAATATTATCAGTTATTTATAAGTAGCACAGCACCCGGGAGATAGGGTGTATTTATTAGTTTGATGGGAACATATTTTAATATTATCAATCAATGGAAAAAAGAGAAGAAGACACATTAGGTTTTACCAAAGGAATATCCTTTGAATTCTCCAGGGATATACAATATTCCTCAAGAGGGATTGTGAGTAAAAATGTACTAAAAACAGAAAAAGGGAATATTTCTCTTTTTGCTTTTGACAAGGGCGAAAGTTTAAGTGAGCATACTGCTCCATTTGATGCCCTGGTACAGGTTCTTGAGGGATTAGCAAGCATCCAGATCGGAGGGAAAGAACATTTACTATCTTCGGGAGAAAGCATTATAATGCCGGCAAATATCACTCATGCAATATCTGCTCCGGAGCGCTTTAAAATGATTCTTACGATGCTAAAGGCATGACGATTCTATATAAATCGCAGATGCATTTCAATATAATTATTGAGGGATGGCCTATTTTCTAAAAAGCAGGAAAGAAAGGGAAGAGGCAAGCCTTAAGTGTATGATTCAGTTGTATTGCAAAGCAAAGCATAATCCTGAAAACTTTTTGTGTAAAGATTGTTCGGAGCTGCTGGTTTATGCAAAAATGAAATCCCATGACTGTCCTTTTGAAGATAATAAACCGGCATGTTCTATATGTCCTGTACATTGTTATCAGAAACAGGAACGGGACAAAATAAAACAGGTAATGCTCTATGCCGGGCCCAGAATGATCTATGTTCACCCTCTAATGGCCATAGATCATTTCATTTCTAAAAGAAAAGCTATCCGGCAGCATTGAATCTGCCAGACAGCCCCACCTCAACTTTATAAACCCAAACTATGAAATTTCTGATAAACTTTTTTCGATTTCCCCATTTGTTAATTCATGATCTTCAAGATTACCGCTAAAGTACTTGTCGTATGAGGTAAGATCAAAATGGCCATGACCACTCAGGTTAAATAAAATGGTTTTCGAAACTCCTTCTTCATCAGCCTTCCTGGCTTCTTCAATAGCAACGGCTATAGCATAATTTGATTCCGGAGCAGGAATAATAGCTTCTGTTCGGGCAAATTGTACTCCGGCCTCAAAACATTCCTTTTGCTTTTTGGATCTTGCCTCTATCAGATTATCTTTTAGCAACTGGCTTACAAGAACACCTGCCCCATGATACCTGAGTCCACCGGCATGAATTGCTGCAGGAATAAAATTATGCCCCAGTGTATACATAGGAAGCAATGGAGTCATACCGGAACTATCTCCAAAATCATACATAAATTTACCCCGCGTAAGTTTAGGACAGGATGCCGGCTCAACGGCAATAAAACGAATGTTTTTTCCTTCAGTAAAATTGAGTTTTAAGAAAGGAAAGGAGATACCTGCAAAGTTTGATCCCCCACCAAAACAACCAACAATCACATCCGGTAGTTCACCGGCTTTTTCCATTTGGAGAACTGCCTCCTGCCCAATTATTGTTTGATGCAACAATACATGGTTCAAAACACTACCCAAAGAATATTTGGTATCTGAATCTTTGACGGCTATTTCCATAGCTTCTGAAATTGCAATGCCAAGACTTCCGGGAGAATCCGGGTGTTTTTCAAGAATTTTCCGGCCGAATTCCGTTCTGTCACTTGGAGAGGCAGTTACATGGGCACCATAAGTGTTCATCATGAGTTTTCGGGATGGTTTCTGGTCATAACTAATTCTGACCATAAATACTTCCAAATCAATTCCAAAATACTGACAGGCGAAACTCAAAGCACTTCCCCATTGACCCGCACCGGTTTCTGTTATTATTCTTTTTACACCCTCTTGTTTATTATAATATGCTTGTGGAATAGCTGTATTTGCTTTGTGAGATCCGGCATAGCTGAGGCCCTCATGTTTATAGTATATTTTACTTTTTGTTCCCAGGCTTTTTTCAAGATTATAGGCCCTGAAAAGTGGAGATGGCCTGTAAGTCTTATACAAGTCCTGAACCTCTTCAGGAATTTCTATATACCTATCCGTGGCAACCTCCTGTTTTATTAGTCCCATTGGAAAAATAGGGGCAAGATCCTCTGCACCTATCGGTTGTTTTGTTCCAGGATGAAGAGGAGGCATAGGCTTGTTGGGCATATCGGCCATTATATTATACCATTTTGTTGGCATCTCTTTTTCACTTAATAAAATTTTTCTTGTTTTTTCCATGATTTAATTTTTAGATAGGATTAAAAAAAAAGCCCGCTGTAAACAGCGGGCTTTTATGGTTAAAAATATTATTTATGATCTACATAACAGCGTGGTTTACAGCATTTGTTTATTACTGCACCACCACCAATTATTTAGATTCATTGCTTTCATCGGGTCAAAACTAAATATAACTTTTCAAATTGCCAAACATTTTCTTTAGCAGAATGAATTATTATGGAGGATACTCCTGGACCTTTTGACTCTTTGACTTGTCGACCTCCAGTTATAGTTTAAGAGGAGCAAGGATCCTTTCAGTCAAACAAACTGTACTAATAAATGCGTTCTTAATAAATTTGATAGGACGAAACATCCTTCTTTTCGTGGAAATATTCAGCCAGCAGATCTATCAGGCGTGCAGGTAAAACAGGCTTTGTTATAAATTCATCACAGCCGGCTAAAAAACATTTTTCTCTTACCTCTTTCGAAGTATAGGCAGTAACAACCAGAACAGGAATATTGTTTCTCAATTTTTTTGATTCACGTGTAACCTCAATTCCATTTACAAAAGGAATTAATACATCCATGATAATAAGGTCGAATATATTTTCAGGATCTTTAATAAAATCCAATGCTTCAGTCCCGTTTTTTTTCCAAACTATCCGGGCCTTTGTTTTCTTAAGGAGAGATTTAAAATAAAGATAATTAGGACTGTCATCCTCAACGATGAGTATTACTTTTTCTTCCCAGTTGTAAGTTACACTACTATTAATCAATTCTTTAGAGTGAATCAGGGTTGTTTATTACAGGCATTGTGAAATTAGATAATTATTTATAAGAAAGAAAATTATCTTATAGTTTTTATGAACAACTTATATTTGCTTTAATTTTGTGTCAATATAAACCCCAGCTTATGGCTATGAAAACAAAAAATATAGCATCAAGGATTTCCATATATGTTTTGATTATTGTAACAATGGTATTTGTTGTCATTACCAGTATAAATTACACTGTTTCAAGAAGAATATTATTAGACAAGACAAGGATTTCAGGTCAATTAGTACAAGAAAGGGTGCATGAGAGTATTGAAAACCGATTGATTAATATTACCAGCAGGAGTGTAGAATTATCTCAAATAAATCTTGAAAATTACCCTGGTGGAGATGAAGGTGTGGGAGAATTGTTGAAAACTTTTGTTGGGGGACTGGATGGAGTGTCGGTTTGTGTTGTTACAGTAGGGCATGGGTCAGAGCAATATCTTATAGGGTATAATAAAATTTATGATACCGTATTTATTGCAGAAACAATTAGATATGTAGATAAAAGATGGTTTAAAAGCCCTATCGAAACCGGAGAAATATTTTGGTCAGAACCTCATTTTGGCTTGCTTGGCAAAGAATTGAAAATGATTACAGTTTCAGTCCCGATTTTTACGAATGGTAAAGCATCAGGAATTGTAGGTATAAGAATTTCTCTCGACTGGCTTGATCAGCTGGTTTCTTCCATAAAAGTGTTTGATTCTGGCTTCGCCTTTTTAATTTCTAAAGAACACACCCTGTTGACCTATTTAAAGAAAGATTATATAATGACGCGTAAGCTTGAAGATCTTACTTTGAGTTTAAGTGATGATGAATTAAAGCTGTTTCTGGCAGACATTGATTCAGGTCTTACCGGAACCATATTGATAAATGAACCCGATGTTCTGGACGAGTCATTATTTATTATGCATCATCCCCTGGAATTATTAGAGGGGACACTCCTGGTGGTAATTCCTGCCAATGAGGTCCTGGGAGATTTAAAAAAATTGACCCTGGAGCTATTTACAGTTTCTTTATTGGCAATTTTACTTATTGGAGTTTTTGTTTTTATTGTTGTACGGAGATTTCTCAATCCTCTGAAAAAATTAAACACTTCGGTTAAACTTTTTGGTGAGGGAGAATTTGATGTACATTTCCCTGAGCCAAAAGTTTTGGATGAGGTGGGAATGCTTTCACAATCTTTTATCCGGATGAAAGACAATTTAATAAAAAATGAACTTTTGCTTGAGCAGAGCACAGAAGAAAGACAGAAAATTGAAACACAAATTGATTTTGCGGCCAGGCTTCAAAACAGTATACTTCCCCAAAAACCTCCGGTAGCATTGAAAAATTCCGGAATTGATATATTTGGATTGCTAAAACCTGCAAAAAAAGTCGGGGGAGATTTATATGATTATTTTATTTCAGAGGATAAGCTGCTTTATTTTATTGTTGGCGATGTTACAGGGAAGGGAATTCCAGCCTCATTTTTCATGGGCATGACCAGGACTTATTTTCGTGTGGAAGGGAAATACAACCGGTCGGTTAAAGAGCTTATGAACAAAGTAAATCAGGACTTGTGTCAAACTAACACAGAATCAATATTTGTTACCCTGTTTTGCGGTATTCTGGATCTTGAGACCTGGCAACTCGAATATTGCAATGCAGGACATAATCTTCCGAGACTCATTAAGAAAGACGGTTCAGTAAAAAGGATTAGTGAGCAGCATGGGAGTCCACTTGGATTAATGCTTAAGCAGAATTATAATTCGAGTCAAATGATTCTTGAGCCCGGAGATAAGTTCATTGGTTTTACCGATGGGGTAACAGAAGCCAGCAATAAGGATGGAGCGTTTTTTGGAAAATCAGAAATGGGAGATTTATTTAAGAAATCGGAAATTTATGATAAGTCAGCAAAGGAAACCTGTTCGGCAGTTTTTTCTTCTGTAAAGGAGTTCTCGGGGAGAGAACAGCAGGAAGATGATATCACTATCCTGGTTTTTCAAAGAACATTGCATTAACACTCAAATTTATTACTTACTGAATAATTCGTAGCTACCAGTTTTTTATGGAAAATGGAAAGGTGAGTTCCTTAGGAACGGTATATTTTTTTCATTTTGTGCCAGCTTTTTATTTACTCCCGCTTTAGCCCACATATAGTTTTTTAAGCGGATACTTGTAAAAATTTTGTAAGAAAATACTTAAGTTTATTGGATGAAATTGTACAGAGAGTGAAATTTTTGTAAATTTGCACCGCTTTTTCGTGAAACTCAGATTTCAAAAACGTAGTGAATTGGAATTTGTTAGTTGAACGAATCCCGATAGCGTAGCGTATCGGGATATATGAATGAACCCTACGATGTTTGTATCAAAGTCGTTCATTTGAAAAACATAAAAAGTGAAAAAGCATTTCTTGTCCGATGGTGTAATTGGCAACACATCTGATTTTGGTTCAGAAGAGTCCAGGTTCGAGCCCTGGTCGGACAACGGAGAGCAATCTCATAATTTTTATAACCGCTTAAAATCAAGGTTTTAGGCGGTTTTTCTTTTTTAAACCTCCTCAAAATGTACGTAAATAC
>JAYEGO010000213.1:0-3777 GCA_034659155.1 Bacteroidota bacterium
ATCGGAGTATTATACTCATTTATCCCGATACGCTACACTATCGGGATTCGTTCAACTTACAAATTTCAATTCATTATCCCGAAAAATCGGGACAGGCTACTTTTGAAATTTGAGTTTCACGAATAAATAAGCAATAAGCCTGAAAGGCTTAAATATTAATAGCCCCTGGTAAACTCACATCTTGAAATAGGCGGTTTAGGGAAAAACCATAATATACTTTATTTACAAGACTTTAATGAAATGTGATAAGATAAGTAGGTGCAACCCGGGGGTAGGTTCGACCATAAGGTATAATAAAGGTAAATCGTTATTCCGGACCGCAATAGCGGAATGCCTGAAAAATATCCTAAGTATGGTACAATCAATTAACAGATTCTGCTTCTTAAGCATAGCCTAAATATTTGCCATAGTCTTATATTTTTCTATGATGTTTGTTGATTTACAGATTATTCGATCATCAATCAAGCTTAATGATAAAACCGGGTTCCATAATGATGGGTCATGCATTGCACATAACAGAGAGAGTCCCCGGACATACTCGTCAGACCACTATTTGTTATTTCATAGGGCAAAAAGGTGAGTCAATCAACTGGTCACAGCCATGAGTGGTCAGACGAGTTCAACAAAGGTCATTTTACCAAATAGAAACATACTCGTCTGACCACTTTTGGTTAGTTCATTGAGTAATAGGATAACATTATCTACTGCTGTAACTATGAGTGGTCTGACGAGTAAAAAGGGAAGTTTGGACGCCCTCTTCTTACTTGCTTATCTGGTATTTAGATTTACTTTTTAATTCTTGTGGGCCCGGCTTTCACAACTTCATCAGGCACGCCATCTGCAAAAAGCTTAAAGTTCTCAATATACCTGGAAGCCAAAGCATCATACTTTTTCCAGTATTCATCTTTATTGCCCCAGGCACTGGCCGGATCAAATACATCCTCCGGAACATTAGGACAGGTTTTTGGCACTTCAAAACCAAATAACTCATCTTTCCTAAAGTCTACCTTATCAAGCTTCCCCTCCAGGGCTGCATTCAGCATATTACGGGTATGACGAATACTTATCCTCTTCCCTATTCCAAATTTTCCACCAACCCATCCGGTATTTACAAGCCAAACCTTTGCTCCTGATTTTTCAGCCTTTTTCTTCAATAAATCAGCATAATAGAAAGGATGATGAACCATAAAGGGAGCACCAAAACAAGCACTGAAGGTAATTTCAGGTTCAATTCCAAGGCCCAATTCCGTACCTGCAATCTTTGAAGTATATCCACTAATAAAATGATATATTGCCTGGTTCATATCCAGTCGGGCAATCGGGGGCAATACTCCCTGTGCATCTGCTGTAAGAAAGATTATATTTTTTGGATGGGCATCCACCATTTTTTCAGGAATGGCATTCGGGATAAAATCCAGTGGATAGCTGGCACGGGTATTTTCAGTCAGCTGTTCATCATCCAGGTCTATCTTCCGGGTAGTCATATCAAAAATCACATTCTCAAGAATGGTGCCATACCTCCGGGTACAATCATAAATTTCGGGTTCATGTTCAGCCGAAAGTCTAATTACTTTAGCGTAACATCCGGCCTCAAAATTAAATACTCCATAATCACTCCATCCATGTTCGTCATCTCCTATCAGGCTCCTTGTTGGGTCGGCAGAAAGAGTAGTTTTCCCCGTTCCGCTCAATCCGAAAAACAGGGCCACATCTTTTTTCTTCCCTACATTTGCTGAACAATGCATTGCCATCACATCCTGTAATGGTTTTAGAAAGTTCATTATGGTAAAGGCTGTTTTCTTTACCTCTCCGGCATAACTTGAATTTGCAATTACTGCAATCTTTTTTGAGAAGTCAACTATGATTCCTGTGCTGCTCAATGTTCCATCAACCCTTGGATCCAGCTTAAAAGACGGAGAAGATATAAGGGTAAATTCAGGAACAAATTGCCTTAATTCATCACGATTATTGATGGTATGGAACATATTCCGTACAAATAAGCTTTGCCAGGCCTTATCGGTGATTATCCTGAAAGGAACACGGTACCTTGGATCTGCCCCTGCATAAACGTCCTGCACAAAAAGCTCTTCTCCCTGGAAAAAAGCCAGCAGTCTGGCAAGTACTCCATTAAATTTATCAGGGCTCATGGGTCGGTTATATTCCCCCCAATCAATTTGTTCTTCAGTAGATGGTTCCCTTACAAAGTATTTGTCATTCGCAGCACGAGCTGTCCATTTCCCAGTATTCACAAGGAAGGGGCCTCCCTCAACCATTTTCCCCTCACCTCTGAAAATGGCTTCCTCATATAGTGCAGAGCTGGGAAGATTCCAAAAAACCTTGTCAAGATATTCCAATCCATGATTGGATAGGCCATAATCACTGACCAAATCTCCGGCATGCTTCATGGCCGGGGTATCGAATTTTAAATATTTTGTCATAACCAGTCCCTCGTTAATTTACGTTCACCAATATATAATTCATTCGGAGAATTCGGATCCAGAGCCCACTTAATTCGTTCCAGGCCCTGAGTAATGCCTTTAATCCCGCCACAATAAGATAAGCGCAGATAGCCATCCTTTCCGAACTCAACTCCGGGCATTGTTAACACCCTCACTTTGTCCAGTAAGAATTTTGACAATCTGGCTGAATCCTTATCATAAGCAGAAAAATCAACATATACATAAAAGGTTCCATCAGGCTTTGTAAACTTCAATCCATCAAATGCCTTCAGGCGGGCAAGCATTATATTCCTGTTGTTCTCAAGAGTAAGTCTTAAGCTTTCTACCCCTGTCTGAACTCCGTTTATAGCACCTATAGCAGCCTTTTGAAGTAAAACTGCAGGTCCGGCAGTCTGATGCCCCTGAATATTAGACATCACAGAAATAAGTTTCTTACTTGCCACTGCCCAGCCAATCCTGAAACCTGTCATACCGTATTGCTTGGATATGCCATTTATAACAATCAATTTTGAATTCTCATCCAGGATTTTGGCATATTTATAGCAATTAATGGGCCTCTTCCCGTCAAATAACAAACGGGAATAAATATCATCCATAATGAGGTAAAGGCCCTCCTTCTCGCAAAACTCAACCATCTCTTTAATAAATTCTTCTGTATACATTACACCGCTAGGATTGTTCGGAGAATTTAAGATAATGGCTTTTGTATAGGAAGTTACATTTTCAATGATATCCTGCATCCTGGGATGGAAAGAACCATCTTCGGGATGTACAGGAACAGGAACTGCTCCACATAACTTCACCATCTCCGGGTAGCTTACCCAATAGGGAGCAGGAAAAATTACTTCATCCTGTGGATCAAGAATGGTTTGCAGAGCAACCATAATTGATTGCTTGGCACCACTTGAAGCAATCACATTTTCAGGCTCAACTTTACGGTCATAATACTCTTGGGTGTAACGGATTATTGCCTGTTTCATCTCAACAGTACCATCCACAGGGGTGTACCTGATCTCACCGGAATTTAACAATCCGGTAAAACTTGTGATGGCATCTATGGGTGTTTTGCTTTGAGGTTCGCCACCTCCCAAATGGATTATAGGCTCTCCTTTAGCTCTCAAAATGGCAGCCTTCTCATTCAGCAAGAGCGTGGCTGATACTGCTATCGACCTTCCAATAATACTAATACTCATGTTCGAAAAGCTTTGGTTAATAATTTCTATTGCCTTTTTTTAAATCGGTCAAAGTTGCCAGATTTTCAAGGACATACAAAACTTGTAAAAAAAGCATTGATATTGTAATATTTATTAATATTGTA
>JAYEGO010000214.1:0-3768 GCA_034659155.1 Bacteroidota bacterium
TAGACCGGTTACTAAACCAATTACATAGTTTCTGAATCATAACTCAATAAATAAAGTATTTCAGCCCTTCAGGCTGATGTGTAGTGTGATATGCCATATCTTGGGGTTTCCAGCCTGCAAGCAGGCAGGAAGTCCCAAGGAAAAACGCAATATGGAAACATCAGCCTGAAGGGCTGAAACAATAAAATATCAGAACTATTACTTATGAATAGCTAAAGTAAAAATACATATTATTGATCATAAGCCTATGTTTCGAACACTCGAAGGCGCCACCCGGGGTTAGGTTCGACCCACAGACCTGCCCTGTGAAACACCTGTGAAATAATCCCGAAAATTCGGGATTCCGGCTTTGCCGGATTTCACTGGGTAAATGCTACTATGTAGCAAAGACGAAGTCTTTATTTCACAGGGTAAACGGTCCGACAACAAGGCTTAATAAAGGTAAATAGTTATACCGGACCGCAATAAACGCTCATATTTTTATACCCAATGTAGTTTCATAATCTTAAAACAAACTCAACATATCAAAAATTGACTAATTGTGACAATGTCTCTTAAACTAAAATATGTGATTGCGATTTGCAAATTATTCATTTGGGTGTCTCTTTCGGAAAACAGGAAATCAATCGTTTAAAAACAATTCTATCACAACAATTTCAACCGGCGGTTTATTAACCGGAAGAATCAAATTGATATCATTTTCTGATAGTTCCTGCTTAACCCAGTAGCCCCTGGGTGAAGAGATCTTGATTTCTGAAGCGTCATGAAGAAACTGGGCATATTTAACTTTCCCCTTGTATCCTTTTAAAGTGAAGTTTTGTAATGGGTAGTCGAGCAAATGAATGTATAATCTGTTAGTCTTTGGATTGTATGTGAGTAGGCTATGATCGGGCACTCTAAACGATTCAGGAGCCTGAGTGCAACCATAAATGGAACGATTGTTATATTTCATCCAGGCACCCATAGAATTCAGGGTATTTTCTGCACGGTAATCAATGCTACCTCGTCCTGTTGGCCCAACATTGAGTAGAAGATTTCCTCCTTTGCTTACGGATTCTATCAACAATACAAGCAGTTGTTTAGTATCCTTCCAGGTATGTTCATCCCGGTAATATCCCCAGGACCCGGAGAATGTCTGGCAGGTCTCCCATGGAATTTTCTTACCTTCATAGGTGGGCCATTCCGGCACTTTGAATTGCTCAGGAGTAGTGAAATCCCAGCCACCGGCATAATCCTTCAGATCGGCCCGGTCATTAACAATGATTTCCGGCTGCAACTCCCTTACCATTTTCATAAGTTCAACCGATCCCCAATCATCATGGTCTTTTCCGAACTTACCAGGAAAGGAATAATCAAGCCATAAAATGTCTAATTTCCCATAATTGGTCAGTATCTCGCGAACCTGGTTTTTCAGGTATTCCCTGTACACACCCATGTCCCGGTCTTTGTTAAGCTCATCATATTCTTCCTGGGTCTGGGCACTTTGTGGATGTACCCTGTCGATGGTATATTCCGGATGATGCCAATCTATTAATGAGTAGTAAAATCCGATTTTCAATCCCTCTGCTCTAAAAGCTTCAACCCACTCTTTAAGTGCGTCTTTCTGGTAAGGGGTATTAGTAACTTTATAATCAGTAAATTTTGAATCAAATAATGTAAATCCTTCATGGTGTTTTGATGTTATCACAGCATACTTCATTCCTGCATTTTTAGCCATCTTTGCCCATTCAGATGGATTATAGAGATCAGGATTGAAATTGTCAAAATATTTCTGGTATTCATCATCTGAAATACGTTCACGTTTCTTCACCCATTCATGCCGGCCTGCTAAAGCATAAGATCCCCAATGTATAAACATACCAAAACGATCATGTTGCCACCATTCCAGTCGTTCTGCTTTCTCCTTTTCAGTTTCATTCCATATTTTCTTTTGTGCAAATGATGATTGACACATTAATACTGCTAAAAGTACCGGGATTATTCTTTTCATGATCTTATTTTTAATTATCTGAAATTTATCTCCTGCGTCAGGAAAAAACTATATGAATACCGCTAATATACCAATGATTATTATCTTTGAGAAAAAGCTAACAATAAATTTATATGCTGATATGGTTAAAGTAAAAATCAAAGCTAAACTATTTCTTCTTTTCCTCTTTACAATTCTTATAAGTTGTTCAAATAATTCAAAAAATGAACTTACTGGTAAAAAACCCAATATTATTTTCATTCTGGCAGATGACCTTGGCTATGGTGAATTGGGTTGTTATGGTCAGGAGATAATTAAAACTCCAAACATTGACGCACTTGCTGAAGAGGGAATGAAATTCACGCAATTCTATTCAGGAGCCCCGGTTTGTGCACCTGCTCGCTGCATTCTACTTACCGGGAAGCATTCAGGCAATGCTTATGTCAGAGGCAATAATGAATGGGCATCAAGAGGTGAGGTTTGGGATTTTGAGAAAGCCTCAAATGATCCTAATCTTGAGGGTCAATATCCAATGCCCGCAGAAACTGTTACGCTGGGAAAACTTCTTCAGGGAGCCGGGTATAAAACAGCCTGTGTAGGTAAATGGGGACTTGGTGCTCCATTTTCTGATGGAGTGGCAAACAAACAAGGCTTTGATTTCTTTTTCGGATATAATTGCCAGCGGCAGGCCCACACTTATTACCCTTTACACCTGTGGAAAAACGAAGAGAAAATAATGCTTGATAACGAACTGGTAGTTCCAGGCACAAAACTGGATGAAGGAGCAGATCCATTAGATCCTGTCAGCTATGCAAAATTTACTCAAAATGAGTATTCTGCAGATCTGATGATAAAAGAAGCTCTCAACTTCATAGATGAGAACAAAGCTCAACCATTCTTTCTTTACTTTGCCTCTCCTATTCCTCACGACCCATTACAAGTTCCAAAGGAATATGTTGACAGCTACAGGGAGTCTTTTGGCGATGAAAAACCCTATATTGGGAACAAAGGCTATTTTCCTCACAGGTATCCCCGTGCGGCTTATGCAGGTATGATCACCTATCTTGATGATCAGGTTGGGCAGATTATTATTAAACTAAAAGAGCTTGGACTCTTTGAAAACACTCTTATCATTTTCACAAGTGATAATGGTCCCACATATGCAGGAGGAGTTGATGCTGCATTTTTTGATAGTGGAAAACCTTTCAAGTCGGAATACGGATGGGGTAAAGGTTTTACACATGAAGGGGGAATTCGCGTTCCCATGATTGCCAACTGGCCGGGGCACATCCAGGCCGGAACAATTACTGATCATATCAGCGCATTCTGGGATGTATTGCCTTCGTTTTGTGAGATAGCAGATATTAAGATTCCGGATGATGCTGATGGGATTAGTTTCCTTCCTGCCTTATTAGGAGAAACTCAAGCAGAGCACGATTACCTGTACTGGGAATTCCCCTCCTACAAAGGTCAACAGGCAGTAAGAATGGGAAAGTGGAAAGCAATTAGAAAAAATATTTTTGACGGGAATATGGAAATTGAACTATATAACCTTGAAACTGACCTTCGAGAACAAAACAATATAGCCTCTGAATATCCTGATATTATAGAGAAAATACATGATATCATGATTGATTCCCATACACCATCAAGTTTATTTCCCCTGTTTGAGTCTGAAAAGGACTAGTGTGGTAATTATTAAGTTGTGTTACTACTGTTTAAGGCTATGTTTTCCCAGGAACTCTGTACTAATGAAACTCTGTCCTGCACTGCAAAAACAAACTGCAGGTAAATTTGGG
>JAYEGO010000215.1:0-3767 GCA_034659155.1 Bacteroidota bacterium
GGATGCTCGCAGAGTTGAAGGAATAGGATCTTTGATATCACAACTCACATCTGCAATAACTTTAATTTTGAAATCTTTTTCTGCCATTTGTTCCGGAGTCATAAAAACCGGCGAATTTGGATCCCAAAAATGGCAGGGAATATACAGATCAGCAGCTTTTGTATAGGGTAGAAAAGTAGACTCGTATTCTCCCGGATGCTTAAAAAAGTGTTGCAAGTCGAACTTGCTCTCATCCTTTCTTTTCACATAATGATCTGGATCAATACGGCAAACTACAGGTTCATTGAAATCTTTTGAGATAAAATCTTCAGGACTCACCTCTTTCAGTTTCAGGGCTGAAAGAGTTTCCATTGCTCCAAAAGCTACACGTCCCCCACCCGTTATCAGTATCTTCATGGCCGGCAGGTTTATAGGTGTCAGTTGCTCCAGCATTTCCTTCATATCATGACACTGCTGTGCAGGTTTCAGATCAAAACTCTTTAGCCTTGTACCCCATGCACGCAGTCCGTTATAAGCACCAACAATCCCTGCCCAACGACCAAATGCTACAAGACGTACATTATTTTTATCTGTAAGATATTCATAATCCACCAGGCGATTTTTATTTCTGATGATTTCCTGGAGCAGTTTACGGTTATAGGGTTGCTTCTTGGCGGTATGCGAAAAGAAAAGGTAAGTTTTACCAGGTATTAGTGCAGGAATATGCACCTCCTTCACACCTATCATTATATCACAATCTGAAACATCCTCCACGGGAGTAAATCCGATTTTTTGATATTCCTCATCCCGAAATGCCCTGAGATCACTCTTTTGAATTTTTAGTTCCACATCCGGGAACTTTCTGGCAAGTTCCCTGGCAAGTTCTGGTGTAACCGCTACCCTGCGATCGGGAGGTGTTTTTGTTTCTCTTAAAATTCCAACTTTCAATTTCATCATATCCATTTTTTATTTGCCCAAAATTAACAAAAACTTACTGCCTTAAAAATAGTTAAAGAATGTCTCTTGATTCAAGGTTCAAAAAACACAGATTTTGCAATCTGCCGAAGGCAGAGAAGCAAGCTGCATACTTTTTCGCATGGTGTTTAATAGATGCTCTTCATTCTTCCAATATTCCATTCTTCCAATATTCCATTCTTCCAACATTCCAATATTCCATCATTCCATTCTTCCATTATTCCAATCTTCCACATCTTTCTGCTTTCTGGCATATTTTTTGTACTTTTGCCCTTGCATGGGGCTGTTCTGGCTTTGACAGCAAGATGAGGTGTTATGCAAGCATGCAGAGCGTTGTGGTAAGTCTCTTTAAAAACTGCTGCACACTTATAATTGGCGAAAACAATTTTGCTCTCGCTGCCTAATCGAAGTTTAGTAGATTATGGCTTTATCCCGGTTGTAGCAATTGGGACGAGACGTTCCGCGGACGGTTCTACTCTGATCCAATCCGATTACGGGGCGCAGTGAATTCGGAGTTAGCCGGCAGGAGGCCCTGGTTTGCCGGTGAAATTAAAGGGCTAAGGGCAGATCTGCTTGTAGCGCAGCTGGTTTGCTTCGAAAATCAAGCGCAACTAAGCATGTAGAAACCATATGGTCTCCTTGTTTGGACCCGGGTTCGACCCCCGGCAGCTCCACGAACAAGCAAACGCTGCCACTTCCGCAAGGAAGTGGTTTTGTTTTTATTAGTTCGTTGAAAGCTTGCTTTCAAAAGAAGTAAATAAAAACAAAATACTATTCACCGCCAGGTGAATGGTAGCGTTTATTTGCAGAACTGAAGCAACGGGAGCATGAGTCCTGAACGAAGTGAAGGACGAATACCTGTCCCCGGCAGCTCCACCTTCGCTCGCCGAAGCGAGCTTCGGTGGACACAGTCCACTGAAGTTCGCGAAGGAGAGTTTCGCCCTCCGAAGCTTTACGCGTAGGAGGGTTTTTCCTTTTTAGGCATTAGTTCACTACACTAAAAACAAACTCCCTATTGGATAATATTCATCTCCCTCATTCACAGGGCAGGAAGTGAAATCATCATCGATTGTTATTTTGGTTTCCATCAAGTGCTCTCTAATATCCGAATCAGATCATTATTGACATATACAATTTCATTTCCGATATGCTTCAGTTCTAATACCTGAATATTGCATAGCTTGTCCAGATATCTCCTTGCCGTATTCCTGCTTTTTATTTTGTCGTTGACGAGATGAATCGCTTTTATATAAGGTTGAGTAAAAATGGCTTCTATGATTGCGAAATCGAGATTCGGGATGTGCTTTTCAATATGAGTTCGGGTAGCCTCAAATTGTTGTGTTATTTCTTCAATCTTCATAGCCGTATAATTGGCAGTTTCATTCACAGCTGTAAGCATAAATAGCAGCCATCTTCTCCAGTCTCCACGGCTGGATACTCCGTTTAGGTAGTGATAATAACTATCCTTGTTGTTGATTATATACTTGCTTAGGTAGAGAATGGGATGGCTCAATAAGCCTTTACTCATCAGGATCAGGGTATTCAGTATTCTTCCAGTTCTACCATTGCCATCAGAAAAAGGATGTATGGCTTCAAACTGATAATGACTAATTGCCATCTTCAATAGCGGATCAAGATCATATTGTTCGTCATTATTGATAAATGCCAAAAAATTATTCAGCAATTCTTTTAGGATCTCATCGCCTTTTGGGGGAGTGTAAACAACTTCTCCACTTGTGATACTCTTACCACCTTTGATTATCCTGACATTCGAATGCTCTGATCTGATTCCTGTCTGAGTTTGCTTAATATTTTGATAAATCCGAATGATTGTTTTAAAATCAATGTGATCATGCTTGCTTATGTGTTCGACCCCTGTCCATAATGATTCCCGATACCTCAATACTTCTTTCGCTGCTGGTGAAATCCGGGTATCAGTTGTAGCGATTGCTTTATACAATTCATCATCGCTTGTAAAAATGTTCTCAATCTCCGAACTTGATTTGGCTTCCTGCAAAGAGATCGTATTCACCAGCATCAAGGGATTTGGCAATTTTCTTGAAATCCCGTCAAGTTTGCCCAATGATCTGTGTGCTTTTGCCAATAACAGAAGTACCTCCTTGTCGTAGATTTTACCATCCTCTGGAGGCAAAAAAGGGAGTTGATTGAATGCTAAGGTTCTGTCAAATGTCATCACTGCAATTATTCGTTTGCACAAAAATACGTAATATTTGTGCAAACAGCGATTTATCTGTCAAAAAAGGCATACTTCGATAATGGTTCGCACAAAAAAACTGGATATTTGTGCAAACAGCGTTTTTCCTGTCAAATTCTATCAAAAGCATGCTCAATACCATTATTTGAATTAGCAGATAATCAGGTGAACTATTTTGAACCCAAGTTTATCCCTCCAATTGACCCATATTTGATAAACATTGATACCAATAAAAGAATGCTTCTTTGTTTGTTTTTTTAAAACGATTTAAAAAGCTGAAAACTTGATTTTTTATTTCGTAATTTGTCAGATCAATATCAGATTCATAAACTTTAAGTTTAGAATAATCGTTTTCTTGGAGTTTACTTGCAAGGTAGGCTGCTCTGGCTGATGCCGATTGAGCTTTTTCAATATAGAAATTGCCAGATATTAAGAAATTGTTGAATTTGGTAATTCCATCCTGAAGCTCCTGGAATTCTTTATTACCTCATTCAATATTTTTTCCAATTCATTCTTTTCAACAGGAGTGGTAATATCTATATCAACTGAGAATCGATAAGGTGTATTGAGTAATAGAATCAAGCTGGTACCTCCTTTA
>JAYEGO010000216.1:0-3752 GCA_034659155.1 Bacteroidota bacterium
TAATGGAGACATTTCCATAAAGGCGGTTTCTTCCCCTCGACATGGTATTTTTGTATGAGTTCCAGTAGGGATTGGGATGCTGTGAAGGATAGCCCATCATCCAGTTAAAGGCCTTTTCCTTTCCTTCATCAACAACAATATCATCGTAATGCTCTTTTAGGTATTTTGTGTCAACCTGGCGCCCGAACCAGCCATTGAACTCAAGCAATGGATTTCTCATAGAGTTACCAGTCTGCGGAAGGTTGTCGTTCTTAAGGTTCGTATAATTCACATTTACATCAACCGACAGCTTTTCTGATAGCTTTATACCTGTATTAATACCTAGATTTATCTTACTCTGGTCGGTGTTCGGAGATGAACCTTTTTGCTTGGAATATCCCATTGTAAAGCGTCCGCTGGCCTTCTCCCCCTGGGTTGTCAATGCCAGGTTATTTACAGAGCTTATACCGGTTTCATAAAAGTCGATTACATTGTTGGGATAAGACACCCATGGGGTTTGAATTACATCCCCTGTTACGGGATCAGTAGGAGAATCCATCTGGGCCACATTCAAGCCGGCATTGAGCCTCACCCCCCAGCTTTCATCTGCTTTCATCTGTCTTATGCCCCACTGAAATCCCCTGACGTCGGAGAATTCCTGGTAGCTCTTTCCCTGGTTCCTGGGACTTTCCTCCCATATATTGTATAAATACTCGCTTCCATCCATGCCCTGGCCGTATTCATCCTGATAATTGGGAAGCAGATACACATTGTCGAAGGCAAGTGATGTGCTGAATTCCACGCCCAGCCCTTTCTGGCCTGCCCCCTTTTTAGTGGTGATAAGAATAACGCCATTGGCTGCCCTGCTTCCATAAAGAGCTGAAGCACTTGGCCCTTTTAATATTGATATACTTTCTACATTAGATGGGTCTATATCCATTGCAGCATTACCAAAGTCAGTGGATGTTGATGATGACCGTGCGGATGAAATTCCATTCATAATTGGAGTACCATCAACCACAAACAGTGGCTGGGCAGATCCGGTTAAAGATTTATTACCCCTGATCTGGATAGTTGAAGAGGCTCCAACCTGGCCGGAAGAAGTAACAACATGTGCACCCGCTATTCTTCCAGACAGAGCTGAAACAATATTTGCAGGATTAGTTTCAGAAATCTCATCCCCTTTAACATCCTGAACAGCATAGCCCAATGCTTTCTTTTCACGTTTTATCCCGAGCGCTGTTACAACCACTTCTTCAAGTTCGGTTACGTCTTCTTCAAGAACAATGTTTATTTCCCTTTGCTGACCAATTGTTCTCTTTTGTGTAAGGTAACCGACAAAACTAAAAACCAGAACATCCGTATCGGAATTGGCAGAAATGGTATACATACCATCCAAATTGGTTGTGGTGCCTGTCGTTGTCCCTTCAATACTGACAGTTGCTCCAGGAAGAGACTCTCCTGTTGTTCTGTCCGTAACCTTTCCCTTGATGCTTATTTGTGAAAAAAGTTGCAGACTACACATCAATAGTGTAATAATTATTACAGTTTTCCTCATTGTTAGTTATTTTAGTTATCGTAAGTTATATATAGGCTTTTTTTTTGTTCTTCATAAAACTACAAAATAGTTTTAAAATACTATGTTCGTTTGAAAAGAAATTAAAAATGAATAGGATTATTGTGAAACAATTAATAGCTGACCCGAATGGTCAAACTGAATTGCCCTGTTGTTTTTTGCTACTGAATCGAGTGCTAATAGATACGTTTTCATAGGTATTGAATTCTATGATACAGTCATCTTATGAAAATGCTGATAATCCGGTGATTTCAATCTTAAGTTTGGATATTTATAATTATTTAACCCGGAAAATGCATGCGTTTTCTAACTCGTCAGACCACTATTTTTAGTTCATCGGGTAAATAGACAAGTCTGTCTACTGGCCATAACCATCAGTGGTCAGACGAGTAACATGTATTGACTTCGTTGAGCTCCAATTGGTTCAGGAAATTTTCTGCTACAAAACTTGATTGCCCCTGACGCTTACGGTCTGGGTCATAAACCTACGGGCAAAGCCGGAATTCCGAACTTTCGGAATTATTTCACAGGTGTTTCACAGGGCAGGTTTATTCTTTTGCAGGCTACTCATTATTCTCATAATCCGGCGACTGGCGATACACATAGTCTGCCAGAACCATACGAAGTTCACCATATGTATAATCACTTCCAAGATATTCTTTAACAGCACCAAGTTTTAGTGTATCCAGTTTCTTAAATGCATCAATAACTTTATTCACTTTAGATTTATCAACAAATTTAGAAATATCAATTTGCCCCCTGGCTACATAATATGCCAGATGCCCCTCAATTGTAGATCTGGCAAGTGATCGTTGCGCAGCAATTTCTTTAAGCGATTTGCCTTCCTGAAAAAATTGATAACTCAACTCCCTGGAATGTGGTTTAGCTTCCTTTGGGCTCTTTTTCCGAACTACAATGCTACGCTTCCTCTCATTTTTTCTCATTTCAGAAGAACTTCTTTCACTTATCATGCTTTTTCGCTCTTCGTCAAGAGTGGAGTTCATTAGTGCTGTCTTTGATATCCCTGTATTGTTAATTGCAGAGTCAATAAGAGCCTCTGATTTATGAATTAGCTGAACTTGTCTGAAAAATACCTGTTCGATATCCCGTAGTTCATTAGTATAGGTTTTCATCCTTTTTTGCTTATTTAAACTATTAATATGGTCAAACACAGATTTTGAAAAACCATTCAATAATGGTTCAAAATAATCTTTGGCTGCTAATACCCTTTTTTGCAGAACTGATAAATAGGCCGGAGTTTGAGCACGGGTAATATTTCTAAGTTGACCGGCAAACTTATCGGCCACCTCTTTCACAGGTTTTATGTCAGATTGCAATTCTTTTGCCCAGGCTACATATTGCTGTTTTACAGACTTCTTGCCATCCTTAGTATAACTGGCAACATGGTAGTTGAATATGTTATATAAGGGACTGAAATTAAAGGACTTTAATACAGTCTCAACAATGAAATTATGTATTTCCTTTTCTAAAACTTCTTTCAATACATCCGAGCTTTCTTTAGTTTTTATAAACTCATTAAGTGCACTATCCTGTTCCAGCACTGAAAATGGTATTGACCCGGTAAGTACCAGGCCATCAAGGGAAGTCAGGCGTGAAAGGGCAACGTATATCTGCCCGGGGGCAAACGCCCTGGAGACATCAATTATAGCTTTTTGGAAAGTTAATCCCTGGCTTTTGTGTACAGTAATAGCCCATGCCAGTTTTAATGGGTAATGTAAAAATGTTCCTACTATATTTTCTTCAATCTCGTTTGTGTCTTTATTGAGTTTGTATTTTTTGTTTTCCCAGGTATATTGGTCAACAAAAACTGATGGTGTTCCGTCATTAAAGCTGATTTCTATTTGCTCTGGCGACAGTTTACTAACTACACCAATTTTACCATTAAAATAACGCTGTTCTCCGGAATAGTCATTCTTAATAAACATTACCTGTGCTCCCTTTTTAAGTTCCAATTTGAGCTCAATGGGGTAATGGTATTCATTGAAATCTCCTTTAAGTTCAGCATTATAGAAATAGCTTTTCCCAGGTAACTTATTTAGGGCCTGCCTGTTTTTTTCATCCGCTTTACGATTATGTGTGGTAAGGTATACATAGCCGTCTTTTTCATTGGACTCGAACGATGGTTTATAATACTTGTTTAACAACTCAATATCGGCTTTACTTACAGTATTGTCCC
>JAYEGO010000217.1:0-3746 GCA_034659155.1 Bacteroidota bacterium
ATAGTCTGTTGTATGCAGCAAACTCATCACCCTGTCAACTTCGGTAATTACTTTTCCTCCCCAAACATTATTATCTTCGATGACCTCAAGTAATTTATTTCCCTGGGGCTCAACAGGATTATCAATAGGTGCAACTTTAGATTTTTCACAAGCCGAAAAGAAGAGGACTGAACTTGCAAATACAAACAATATTATTATATGCCTTAAACTTATCATTATGCAGTGATATTCAGCTACAAAGGTACAACAATTCAAATAATCTTATACTAAAACCATTCTTTCAATCTTGAATAAAGAAACCTCCGGTTTATTTTAAGATATTCAGCTGTTTTCGATTGATTATAATCAAATTTTGTAAGAGCGTCATTAATAATCTTTTTTTCCACGGAAGTTATTACCTCCTTTAAAGACATACCCTTATCAATCATTCCGATATAATTAATCTTATCCAAATCATCATTAGCCGATGCCGGTAATTGGTCGATATTTAGCATTTCACTTGTCGCAGTAACTATAGCACTATGAATAGTATTTTCCAGTTCCCTTACGTTGCCCGGCCAATTATACTTTTTCAGCTTACTAATAATTTGTGGTGACACAACCATCTTCTTATCATTTCTATATTTCTGCACAAAATGTTGTACAAGAAGAGTCATATCGGAAGACCTTTCTCTAAGCGGAGGCACATTAATACATACCACATTCAACCTATAAAACAAGTCCTCTCTGAAATTCCCGGCTTCCACTTCAGCTTTAATATCCTTATTCGATGATGCCAAAATCCGAACATTAACATCAACATATTTATCTCCTCCTACTCTGAAAAAGGGTTGTTTCTGCAAAACCCTGAGTAACTTTACCTGAAGTGGGGGTGGCATACTGTTGATCTCATCGAGATATACCGTACCCCCATCCGCTATTTCAAAAAGTCCTTTACGCTGTGCAAAAGCTCCGGTAAAAGCCCCTTTTTCGTGACCAAATATTTCACTTTCCAGTAGGGATTCGGAAAGAGCACCGCAATTAATCTTTACATATGGTTTGTCATGAAAACAGGAATGACGTTGGATAGCATCGGCAACCAACTCTTTACCGGTTCCACTCTCTCCCTGGATCAATACTGTGGCATCTGTAGCAGCCAATCTGCCAATAAGTTTATAGATTTCCTGCATTTTCGGACTCTTCCCAATTATGTTGTTTCCCGGCATAAGGGTTCCGGAACTATCAACAAGAGTTCTGAGTTGCTTAAGCTCTGTTAACAGACTGCCATACTGGAAAGCCCTTTCCACAATTAGCAAGAATTCATCCAATTCAAAGGGTTTCTCAATATAATCGAAGGCCCCGAGTTTCATAGCCTTCATGGCTCTCTCGCTGGTTCCAAAAGCAGTAAAAACAATTACCTGGACATCTTTGTTGATACGTTTTATTTCTTCCAGGACATCAAGGCCATTCATATCCGGCATATTAATATCCAGAATAACAAGACCCGGACACTTCTCTGAAAAGCAACTAATAGCGGATGCTCCACCTTCAGCTAACATTATTGAATAGCCTAAAGGCGAAAGTAAATCACTTATATTACGCCTGATTGATGATTCATCATCAACTACCAATATAATTTTTTCATCAACATCCATTAAAGCTTGTTTTAGTTAGATATAGGTAAAGTAATAATGCATTTTGTTCCTTTTTCCTTATTTTTTTGAAAGGATATACTCCCACCATGGGCTGCTATAATCTCATGAGAAATTGATAAGCCAAGACCAGTTCCCGTTTCTTTTGAAGTAAAAAACGGATCAAAAATATTTTTCAAAATATCATCCGGGATTCCTTTTCCGTTATCTGAGATCTCAATAGTTATCACTGACTCTTTTTCTTTGAAATCTGTTTCAATCAATATTTCCCCCCTGGCATCAATCGATTCAACTGAATTCGTAATAATATTTATTAATACCTGTTTCAGGGAATTGGTATCTGCATTAACCAGGGGCAGATCTTCTATTAACTTCTTTTTTATCTTGATCTCCTTACCGGAATTTTCATAATTGATAAGGCTTATTATTTCTTCTAGTGCCTGATCAATACTTATTGGTTTGAGATTTTTATAGATAGGTCTGGAGAATACTACCAAACGTTTTACCAGACCCGATAATCGATTAATTTCATCTATAACTAAATTGAATGAATCTGGATCGATTTTTTCCTTAAGCTTTGGCTTGTCTGTTGCTTCCTTTTGCCACATTTGCACTCGCATCTTAATGATGGAGAGAGGGGTTTTAACTTCATGCGCAACAGCCGCTATCATATTCCCCAGAGATGCAAGTTTTTCTTTTTGCTGTAGTTCTCTTTCCAGTTCCTGCCTTTGCTTATACTCTTTTTCGATAAGATCAAGCATAATGTTAATACTGGCCGGAATAAACCCAAACAAACCTCCTCTTCGCTTCAGTCTGTAACCTGGATCTTTCGTAGTATCTTTGAGTTCGATACGTATATTCTTTATTCCGTTACGCAGAAAGATACTAAACATGGCCATACTTACAAATCCTACAAGAAAAATAATAGTAAGAAAATTTATTACTTTTTTCAATCTTGTAAGGGGTAATTCACGTTCAATATGTATCCTGACCCAAACCGATCCCACTACCTGTTCCTCACATTTAAAAGGATGAGTGGCCAAAGGGAATATAGCCGGATCGAAAGCATGTATATCTACGATTGATATGTTTTTTTCAATGGATTCAACAGCTTGATTTTTAATGATATTATACGACCGCGGAGGAGGACCATAAACCGGAACTGGAGGGTCGGAAGTAGGAAATGCATAGCCTATAAAATCGTTAAGCTCCTTTATATAAAAACCACCTTCCAGCCCTTTAATTTCAATCATATGTCTCTTTATCATTTCTGCCAGGGAGTCCTCAATTTTCAGAGAAGATGCTATTGAAGTATTAGAACCATCCAGTAGTTCAGAAAGCTGTAGCTGAATGGTATCATTATCTTCAAGTTCTGCAGTAATATAATATGCATATTCCTCACAAATGCTTTTTCGCTCTTCAATAAGATTCTTTTCCCATTTTTCAAAGAAGAAGAAATTAACAGCGATGATTGCTATAATAGAAATCACTGCTATCAGCCCAATATATAGGATCTTTCTATATTCCTTCGATAATTTCATTTCCATAGAACAATTAAAACCGGCTCTGATTTGCCTGTAATTTAAAAAAGATCTTTATCAATTACATAATTATTCAAAGCTTCTGCCAGTTCAGGAGAGCTTTCCTTAAAAACATTATACATTGATTCCTTGTTCTTTATAACTACTTTTGAATATACCGACTGGTTTATTATTGTTTCCTTATATCTGTTTTTATTTTTTTCGGGCATCAGTACATTACCCATAATAGTATTCGGATTTAAAATTTCTTCAAGATCAATTTCTGCATAATCGAAAGCCAGTTGCCATAATTTTTCTGAATATCCAAAATGGCTACAGTTTAAGCTTAAAAATAAAGATTCAACATCTTCAGGTAATTGAGATAATGCTTCTTCAATATAAACCGTGATAAGCATTTCGGTGTCTTCTCCATCAGGATTTCGTTCTATATAGGATTGTAGTTCAGGACATGCCTGGGTAATGATCCTCTCTTCTGAAAAGCCTCTTTTGAGCAGAGCCTTTCTATGATTGTCTTCAGAAATAGTAGTTACAGTACCTGTAATGATAACTGCCGATTTTTCATTTCGCGAAAGAT
>JAYEGO010000218.1:0-14267 GCA_034659155.1 Bacteroidota bacterium
AAAAGAAAACTGTAAATCCAGATAAGAAGGTAGTGGCAAAGCCTGACAAGAAGGAGGTAGTAAAACCTGATAAGGTGGAAGAGAAAAAAGCAGATAAAAAGGAAACTACAAAGCCAGACAAAGTAAAAGAGAAAAAGGCGGACTGATATTTTCTTTTCCTTCTGTAATAATTATCCTAAACCTATGCAAGAATGTTCTCTTCAGAACTTATCTTAAGCCTGTTTGTTATACTTTCAGCAGGCTTTTTTGTTGGAGGAGTGTTCCTTTTTTGTTTTGAGTCCTTCCGGGAAAAGGAAGTTCGGGCAGGCTTTATCTTCATGGCATTGGGTTTTTTCTTAATAGGCCTTCATACCCTTGCTTTCTATTTTGAGATCACTATCCTTTCCTTGATAATCGCCGGATTCTCATGGGGCATTTTACTGCTTTTAGTTATTCCAACAGGGAAAATTAAACCGGGTTCAGAAAGTAGACGAAACATCCAGGTGGATGAAAGAGATATTATGTTTTCCCGTCGATTGCTGGAAGAAGGAACCAGCAGATACAAAGAGTACTATTCTTTGAATCCGGAGAAGAAAGTCTCCGATGACAAAACCAGGTCAAAACCCGGCTTGCTTTCCAAAGATTCCCTGCACTATCATCCCTTACTATATGCCGCGGCAGATGCCAGTTTTAGATCTGTTGAAGCATTGGCTCACGAAATAGATAGACCTGTAGATACTTCGAAAATTAAAATTTTACCTGAAAATTTAAGTGCCTTTTTAAAAGGATGGTCGAAAAAATTGGGTGTTGTTGAGCTTGGAATTACTTTATTGAACAAGGAGCATCTGTATAGCTACAGGGGAAGAAATCATAATTATGGCGACAAGGTTGAGAATACACATAAGTTTGCAATTGCTTTTACCGTCGAGATGGATAAAGAACTTTTGGATACCGCTCCACTGGGACCAACCGTCATGGAATCTGCCATAAAATATATGAATGCGGGTTCTATAGCTATTCAGATTGCCTGGTTTATACGAAACCTGGGCTATGATGCAAGGCCTCATATTGACGGGAATTATGAAGTGATATGCCCCCTGGTTGCAAGAGATGCTGGGCTGGGGGAGATTGGACGTATGGGACTGCTAATGACTCCTTCCCTGGGCCCGAGGGTGAGAATCGGAGTAGTAACCACCGACTTAGCTCTTGAAGTGGATGTAAGAAGAGAAGACCCGGCGGTTCTTGATTTTTGCGAAAAATGTAAAAAGTGTGCGAAGATTTGTCCCTCAAAGGCAATTTCATTTGAACCCAGTGTTAAAATAGGGGGTGTTAAACGCTGGCAAATCAATCAGGAGAAATGTTATGATTTATGGTGTGTTTTAGGCACAGATTGTGGTAAATGTATTTCAGTTTGCCCATATTCTCATTATGATAATAACTTACATAAACTGGTACGCTGGGGAATCAGGAGATCTTCAATTTTCAGAAGATTGGCAGTTCCTATGGATGATTTGTTCTATGGCAAAAATCCAAAACCCAGGGACTTAAAGGACTGGATGAAGTGTTGAAGTAAGCATGGATAAAAATTTATCATTTTCCTGAATCAAGTCTGTACAAACTGTGATATTCTAGCCATAGCTTGCTCTAAGATTTACCTTTGTTCTTTTTACTTTTATCTTTAATCTTTTATTTTCGTAAGCTTAAACCCAAAACTGCAATGATGGGAAAACCTGGGGATATCTGGCTAAAGGCAGCAGTGGCAGGAAGTCTGTGGGCCTCAGTTGAGATTGTTGTTGGAAGTTTCCTGCATAACCTGAGAATACCTTTTGCCGGTACTATCCTGGCTGTTATGGGCATCAGCCTGATGATTGCTTTTCAATATAAGTGGAAAGACTCTGGTTTGATCTGGAGAGCAGGAGTGATATGTGCAATTATGAAATCACTTTCTCCCAGTGCAGTTATTATTGGCCCCATGTTAGGAATATTAACAGAAGCTATCCTGTTAGATTTTTCCATCCGCATATTTGGCAGAAACATGGCCGGGTTTTTCATAGGGTCAATTGCAGCCGTATTGAGCGCCCTTATTCATAAAATTACAACTATCATTATTTTATATGGCTTCAACATCGTAACAATTCTTGAAAATGTGTACCAGTTTGCACAAAAGCAATTGAAGATTGTTGGTCCTGTCCCCAAGGTTCTTTTGTTTTACCTGGTATTGCTATATATTGTTTTTGGAATTCTGGCTGTAATTATTGGAATGGCTTCAGGAAAACGTCTGAAGAATTTTGATAGCCTAACAAAACCTCCCGGGCAAGATGAACGGAAAGATGAATTTTCCTTGCTTGGTGGAGAAAAGTATTCAATTGGCTTACTGTTGTTTCATTTCATAGTTCTGGTTATTGGCTTGTATTTAATATATAAACTTGAAATTGTTTACTCAATTATTATCATCTTGCCATATATTATTTTTGTTTTTTATAAATACAAACGATCTCTTCGAAGGCTTGCCAAACCCTTGTTCTGGCTCCAATTAATCTTGATCCTGTTTTTTGCTGTGTTCTTTTGGAATGGATATTCTGCCGGATCTTTTCTTAAACCCGAAGGATATATAATTGGGGCCAGGATGATATTCAGGGCACTTATTGTGGTAATGGTTTTTTCGGCAATTAGTGTGGAACTTAGAAATCCACTTGTAAAAACAGTCCTCTACAAAAGAGGATTCTCAAAATTATATACATCCCTGGGTCTTGCGTTTTCGGTTTTGCCAGGAGTGATGAGCAGAATTGTAAAACCCGGAGCGATTATCATTCGACCAATAACTTTTCTGTCACAAATTGTCCTTTATTCCGAAGATATTTACAAATCTTTCAAAGAGGAAATGAATCTCAGACATCCGATATTCATTATTGCCGGAGATCAAAGAGAAGGAAAGACTACTTTCTTAAACAAAACAATTCAGGTTCTAAAAGAACATGGGATTATTGTTGAAGGAATCAAAGCAGAAGGAATAGATATTAATAGGGAAAGATATGGCTTCAATCTGGTAAATGTAGCTACCGGGGAAAAGGTTTTGTTGTGTCATCTGGCAGAAAAAAAAGGCTGGCAGCAAACAGGTAAATACTACTTTAATCCTGACGGACTCAACTTTGGTATAAGTAAGCTTAAAAATGTAACTCCAGGTTCTATATTGGTAGTTGATGAAATTGGTCCGCTGGAATTGAATGGTGGAGGCTGGAGCAATTCCCTGAGAACGCTCCTGGATGAATTTGATAGCCCAATGATATGGGTGGTTCGAAGAAAGCTTACCGAAAAAATTATATTATCATTTTCTTTAAAAAATGTGACAATTATGGACATTGCCAGTTATCATCCTGAAGAACTCGCAAGCCAGATACTTAAGCTGGTATCTCACTCTTAATTATTTGTAAACAGATGCTACTAATAAATTACAAATGATAATTTCCAAATTACAAATAAACCCTAAAATCTAAAAATCCAAATTTCAAACAAACCCAAAACGCGTTTTCTTTATTGTTTTTTGGTTTTTGGAATTTGAGGTTTTTACTTTCTTATCTTTTCAACTTTTCAACTTTTACTTTTCAACTTTTCAACTTTTCAACTTAATTATATTACTTCTCACCTCTTCTCCCTTTTAATCTTTTGTCTTTTATCTTCTAAACCCCTCAACCCCTAAACAATCTAAACCTTCTAACCTTCTAAACTTCTTATCTCATCTCTCAGTCTATTAGTCTTTTTTCCATCTCCCCATAACCTCATCTCTTCTTCCAGTACCCTTTCCTTGTTGGTTTTTCCAGACTTTGTTCAAGCATTTTCAGAAATTCATCTCTAGACATTTCTTTTGCACCAAGACTTTTCATATGATCACTTGGCACCTGGGCATCAATAAAATCGAAATCCCATTTCTTAAGTTGCTGTACCAGGTAATGTAAAGCTACTTTTGAGGCATCCCTCTCCACTTGAAACATAGATTCTCCAAAAAATGCTCCTCCCAGAGAAACGCCATATAGTCCTCCTGCCAATTTCCCTTTATAGAAAGTTTCTATTGAATGGGCATAGCCACTATGATGAAGGTCAACATAGGCTTTCTCCATGTCAGTGGTGATCCAGGTACCGGGTTGATCTTTTCTTTTTGCTACTGAACAAGCATGAATCACCTCTTCAAAAGCAGTATCCATGCTGTATTCAAACTTTTTTGATTTTATAGTCTGAGCCAGGCTTTTTGAAATGCTCAAGTGATCTGGGAACAAAATAATTCTTGGATCTGGTGACCACCACAGGATAGGTGAAGCATCATCAAACCAGGGGAAGATCCCCCCTGAATATGCCTCAATGAGTGTATGCACAGATAAATCTCCTCCAACTGCAAGCAAACCTTCTTTATTTGCACTGGATGGATCGGGAAAAGTGTTTTTTATGTTTTTCTCGGGAATCAAAGAGTAATTAATAATACTTGAGTTGAAGTTACAAATGTTTTAAAAATTTTTATATTTTTGAATAGAAAATCTATGGGACTAAGCTGTAAACTGGTAATTTTCGAGGATAGGCAAAGCAAAAAGCAAAAAGATGCATCATAGTAATGGAGAGGGCTTAATGCCCTATGTAATAAAACAAACCTCAAAGACATTAGGGCTTGAATTTAATCCTGACACCAAAACTATTAGCCTTAAAGGAAAATCTATTCCGGAAGATAATGTTAGCTTCTTTGAACCCATACTTACCTGGCTGGATGGTTTTCTAGAGTTTCCGCCCCCACATATTCAGATTGTTGTAAAACTTGATTACTTCAATACATCTTCATCAAAATACTTTCTAAAAATTTTCAAGAAGTTTGAAAAAAAATCAGATGAGGGCCTTAAGGTTGTGATTCACTGGATCTATGAAGAGGATGACTGGGATATGCGCGATTGTGGACTGGATTACCAGGAAATTGTTAAAATTCCTTTTGAGCTGATCGAAGTATCCGAAACAGATTGAACCTGCCGCATTTATTTACACGACACATTTGACCTTTGACTTCTTGCCAAGGTATCCCTTTGGGAGACATTTGACATTATTTACGACATCCTTCACCCTTTGCCCTTTATATTTTCTTCATTGAGTTTAAGCTCTTTTGTAGACAGAAGTCCACATGCAGCATCGATATCTTGTCCCCGGGATTTTCTGATAGTTGCAATTATTCCTTTTGCATTTAGAAGGTCTCTGAATCCTTCCATTTCATTGAGTGGGGTTCCCTTGAGTGGGCTGTCTGGAATGGGATGGTAGTGAATCAGGTTGACTCTGCACCTGATACCACTCAAAAGCATGGCAAGGGCAATTGCATGATGAGGGGTGTCATTCAAGCCTTTAAACATAATGTATTCAAAAGATATTTTTCGGTATCTGTTGATTTCGGTATTTCTTATTTCTTCGATAAGTCCTGAAGCAGGATGTGCCTTTTCTACCGGTAAGAGTTTTTCTCTTTCTGCATCATACGGACTATGTAAACTAATAGCAAGGTTGCAGGAACTCTGTACAAGGAAGTCTCGTACAGCCGGTAAAATACCAATGGTGGATACTGTAATTCTTTTAGGGCTCCACCCAAAACCCCAATCAGAGGTCATGATTTCAAGACTTTTCATCACTTCATTGAAATTGTCAAATGGTTCCCCCATTCCCATATAAACAATATTGGTCAGAGTTTCTTTTTCAGGAAGACTCTTTACCTGGTTTAGGATTTCTCCTGTACTGAGATTTCCCAACAGGCCTTGCCTGCCGGTCATACAAAATGTACATCTTCTCATACAACCAGCCTGAGATGAAACACAAAGAGTATTTCTTTTAAGTTCTGGAATATATGCCGATTCAATATAGTTTTGACCCGATACCGGGAAAAGATATTTCTTCGTTCCATCCTTTGATTCCTGAACCTGAATGGGTTCTGTTATGCCAAATTCAAATTTCTCATCTAAGATCCCTCGTGCTTTTTTACTCAGGTTCGACATATCCTTAATATTGAATATGTCTTTCCTGTAGAGCCAGTCAGCTATTTGTGTGGCAGTGAAAGTAGGCAGTCCCAGTTCCCTTACCAGGAGCTTGAGTTCTTCAAGGGTTTTCCCAAATAGCTTTTCTTTCATCACCTTTATATTATTTGTATGGTCTGGTCTCTTGACAGGTTCACAAAATTAGTGTTTTTATTCAAACTGAAATATTTCCAGACTATACAGTAAGAAGTATGCCATATACATGGAATTCATTACATTTATGAAGAATATCTTCTTGTACAAACCTAAATTTTATTTTCCTCATGAAATCTCTTTTCTATATCGTAGTGCTTACAGGCATACTTTTTTTTACAGCTTGTAAACAAACAAAAATTGAAACCCCGGATTATTTAATTCAACCAGTACCATTTACCTCCGTAAAGATGACTGACAATTTCTGGGCACCACGGATTTATACAAATCATAAAGTAACCATTCCCATTGCTTTTAAGCAATCTGAAGAAACTGGTCGTATAGAAAACTTCAAAATTGCAAGCGGATTGAAAGAAGGTGAGTTTTGTTCAAAGTACCCTTTCGATGATTCAGATGTTTTTAAGATCATAGAAGGAGCCAGTTTTTCACTTCAAACAAATCCTGATTCCGAACTGGAAGCATACCTGGATTCCCTCATCGGGCATATTGCATCAGCTCAGGAGGAAGACGGTTACCTGTATACATACAGAACTATTATGGGTGATAATTCTCACCCATGGATTGGAAGTAGCCGGTGGGAAAAAACCCATCTGCTTAGCCACGAACTATATAACATTGGTCATATGTACGAAGCTGCAGTAGCACATTACCTGGCTACCGGAAAGAGGAGCCTGCTGGATGTGGCCATTAAATCTGCAGATTTGGTGTGTGAGGATTTTGGCTGGGGTAAAATTGAAAGCTATCCCGGTCACCAGGAAATTGAAATAGGCCTGGTTAAACTTTACAGGATTACCGGAGAGCAAAAGTATCTTGACCTGGCAAAATTTTTCCTGGATGTCAGGGGTGATGGAGATACTTATAGTCAGGCTCATAAGCCAGTTATAGAACAGACTGAGGCGGTTGGTCATGCTGTACGTGCAACCTACATGTATTCGGCAATGGCTGATGTTGCAGCTTTAACAAATGATCAATCCTATATTGATGCCATCACTAAGATATGGGAGAGTGTTGTATATACGCAGATCTATATTACCGGGGGCATCGGGGCTACAGGAGGGAATGAGGGTTTCTCTGAGCCTTATGATCTTCCGAATATTTCGGCTTACTGCGAAACCTGTGCCTCTATTGCTAATGTTTTCTGGAATTACAGGATGTTCCTGAATGAGGGGAATGTGAAATACTTTGATGTATTGGAACGGACCTTATATAATGGTTTGTTGTCTGGGGTTTCCTTAACCGGCGACCTGTTTTTTTACCCCAACCCATTGGCCTCTATGGGACAACATAAACGCCAGGAGTGGTTTGGTTGTGCTTGTTGCCCCTCGAATATTTCCAGGTTTTTACCATCCTTTCCCGGATACATTTACGCTACCGCTGAAGAAAAAATTTATGTGAACCTGTATGCTTCAAATGATACCGAACTTGATTTTCATGGCAATACAATCAAAATGGCTATGAAAACCCTCTACCCCTGGGATGGACGTGTGGATATTGAAATAGATCCGGGAAAGAAAAAACGATTTATACTGATGCTTAGAGTGCCGGGCTGGGCTCGGAATGAGGCCATTCCTGGGAATCTATACAATTTTATGCAAACTAATGACCAGCCGGTAGAAATCAGTGTTAATGGTGATATTCTTCCCCTTGAAGCATCAGGAGGCTATATCCAAATTAACAGAAAGTGGAAAAAGGGGGACCTTGTTTCACTTAATCTGCCTATGCCTGTCAGACGCGTTATGTCGCATGAAAAGATTAAATATAACAGCGGGAGGTTTGCAATTCAACGTGGCCCACTGGTTTACTGCCTGGAAGGGGTAGATCAGCCAGATAAACGGGTATTTAATCTGCAGGGAAATATGGAAGATGATTTTTATACGGAATATGATGAAAATTTACTGAATGGAATTCAAAAAATTCAATTTGAGGGGTTTAACTTTTTAAAAGATGAGACAGGAACATTACAGGCCAGGCCGACTACCATCACAGCTATTCCTTATCATGTGTGGGCTAATCGCGGGCAAGGTGAGATGATAGTCTGGATCCCATTCGAAGAGCATGCATTGTAAGGTAGATCATGAGGATAATCGCTGGCTCTACTTTACAACTCAGTTTGGAAAACATCATCGTGTTGATCAATCCATAGGAGAGAATGACTTAGAGGGAAATAATTTATCCCTCCTTTGCCAGACTAAAGCCTTTAATTTTTATATTCTGGAATTTCCTGAGATTTAGTAGGACTTGATATTTGCCTCGTACACTCCCTTGGCTTTTACCGCCTTTACCTCCACTTTCCATTGTCCTTTATAAATACTTTCCTTCTCCATGGTAAGTGACTGAGACCATTCAATATCTGCGGACGAATCGATCTGTATTTCTGTAAAGGATTTGCCCGATGGAAGAATAAATTTCACTTTGATATTGCCTTCTTCACAACGTCCCTTTACACTGAAACGTATTTTACTCTGATCATCATCCACAGTGAAACTTGTTTCTTTAGAAACACTTTCTCCTTTAAATGATTTCCTGAGGGAAAGTGTAAAACTATTTTCTGAACCACCTATACCCCAAACTACCGGAGGTGCTGGGGGTGAGGGATAAGATGGGTATGCTCTTGCTCTTTCAATTTCACCGACTCTGTATAATTCTGCAGCCCGTTTATGTTGGACTTCTTTTTGTTTAATCATTTCCTCCTGCATTGCTTTGAGCTCTTCTTGTTGGGCCTTGAATTCTTTTTCCTGCTGTTTGGTCAATTTTTCCTGCCCCCAGGTATATGAAAACGGAATTGCCAGGAAAGAAAAAATTAATACTAATGCTAAAACCTTACTTTTTTTCATGATACTATGATATTAGTTGAATAATAAAAATTTAGTTCCTTATGTATATTTTCAATGTAAACTTATGGAAATATGATCTTTCTTATTGTTAATGAAATGTTAAAATCTGGTTAATGTTCAGGAGTGAAATAAAATAAACTATAAATTAGCATAGAAAAACAGATTGTTATTATTTAAAACAGGTGAAACCAGGGATTACCATATTCATTGCTTCTCTTGCACTGTTTGGCCTTATTGCCATACAATATTACCTTGTTTCTGACCTCTATCACCTAAAAAGAAATAAATTTGATACAGAATACGGGACAGCAATAGGGGATGGGCTGGAAGCATTGCAACTCCGGTATAATACAAATGGATTTGATACGGTTTTTTACCTGATGGATATCCTGGCTTATGAAAAGATTGAAGATTATGAGTTCGCTTTTAATGATTCTGTAGTTTACGAGTTAAATGGTTTTGTGAAAGAATCATTTAAATCATACCTGGAGACTTTTGAAAGGGTCAGTCCCTTTCTCCTGGTGTATCTTGAAGAAGTTCACCTGGATACAGACTTTCATATCGGGTTTTTCTTCCGGGAAATCCAATTATTAGACCAGGATCGTGAATATCTTGTGTTCACTGATGGGGAAATAGCCGGAACGGGAAACGAAACAAGTTTTGGGAATACGGAAGCAATTCATGCAAATAATTTCAGGATAGAGGGCAATTATTTTCGTGTAGAATTTGACTATTATATTGACTTTACCCATAAGACACGAATTATCTATCGCGAAATGGCGGGAGCATTCATCCTTTCTCTTATTTCAATCTTAATTGCGGGCTTTGTATTTATGATTACAATAAGGAATATGTTGAAACAGATTCGTTTATCAGCAATGAAAACAGATTTTATCAATAATATGGCCCATGAATTGAAAACACCACTAACTACTATTTCAGTGGCCAGCTCCACTCTCGTAAATACTGATAAAAATCCTGATAAAGAAAAGATTGTGAGTCTCTCAGAAATGATAAGACAGCAGAATAAGCAATTAGGAAAATTGATTGATCAGATACTGGATATCAATTTGTGGGAAAAAGATCAGATTACCCTGAAACTGGCTGAAGTGGAAATGAAGCCCTTAATTAAAAGCCGCCTGGATGCATTCAGATTAGAACATTCAGATGAAGCTTTTACCCTCAGGGATCATATTAATCTTGATGGAATTAAGATGTTAATAGATGAGTTCCAGCTTACCATTGCCTTGCACAACCTGCTGTCTAATGCACTGAAATATGGTGGAGATCCTGCCGAGATTGAACTGGAATCGGGAATTGAAACCGATCATATTTTTGTTAAGCTTAAGGATAATGGAAGGGGAATAAGCTATGATGAGCAAAGCCTGGTGTTTTCAAAGTTTTACCGTGGTAAGGATGTAGCTAACCGGAAAGGACTTGGCCTGGGTCTTTTTTACGTTAGGGAGATAGTGGAGTTACATGGTGGTAAGGTTGAAGTATTCAGTAAGCTTGGCCAGGGTAGTTCTTTTGTAATTCGATTGCCCCTGGCCAATAATAATAAACTATAGTCATATGAAATTACTGCTGGTTGAAGATGATAGAGACCTTGGAAATGTATTGGCTCAATACCTTGAAATGCAGTCTTTTATTGTAGATCTTGCCAGGACAGGAGAGGAGGGCCTTCTGGCATTCAAAGCATCTGATTTCGACCTCTGTATCCTGGATATTTTATTGCCAGGAATGGATGGGCTTAGCCTTGCCAGAAAAATAAAAGGCATAAATTCAAATATGCCCATCCTGTTTCTTACTGCCAGAACTTCAAAAGAAGACATACTGAAAGGACTTAAGCTGGGAGCCGATGATTATGTGTGTAAACCTTTTGAGCCCGAAGAATTAGTGCTGAGAATTAATAATATTTTAAGAAGAAGTGGAAAGACTGAGGATACTTCTATCCAAATTGGAAAGTTGCAGTTTAATTATTCTATGATGACTCTTGAGGGATATGGGGAATCCAATAAACTTACACTTAAAGAAGCTGAGTTGCTCAAGCTATTTCTTAACAACAGGAACAAGGTGCTGAAAAGAGAGGATGTACTGGTAAAATTATGGGGGGAAAATGATTATTTCCTGGGACGAAGTCTGGATGTATTTATAAGCAGGTTAAGGAAATATATGAAGGTCGAAAAGAATGTGGAAATCGAAACCATCCGGGGTGTGGGCTACCTGTTTAAGTCAGTCTAAAGTCTAAAAGACAAAAGTCGAAAGTCTAAATTGATGCAATGCCCTTTGTGTTCAAAGGCTCGATTTTAGTTTACAAATTCTGTAAACCTATTTCAGGACGAGACATTCCAATCTTCCATTATTCCAATTTTCCAATCTTCCAATCTTCCATTATTCCAATCTTCCACCTCTTCCTAATCCTGCTGAATTATTTCCTTCAAAGATCCCAGTATTTCTTCCAACACCTTCTTTTGTTCCTGCTTCTCTTCATTCTGAACTGCCGCTTCCATGTCTGGTATGGCATTGGTATATTCAGTTTCCAGTAAATATTCTGCTGCATGCAGGCGTACTTCCCAGGACTGATGACGTAACAAACCAATGGACCATCTTATGGAAGGTCTTGAGCGAATAGAATACAGGTTTTTCATTGAGTTGATGAGCACTGAATCCTCTTCATGAAAAAGATTCCAGAAGTTCTTTTTTTCAAATTTGACCAGATCATTTGTATAAAGGATTTCCTTATTATTGATTTCCGGACGGATCAGTCTTTCAGGATAAGACACCAGTTTATTTCCGGTTACCCACCTTGCCATCCTGGGTACCATCCACCGCATTCCTGCTGTGGCCTCAGGGTGACCCACGGAAATAAATACTTTGCCTTTACCGTATTCTGAAGTGGCAAATGCCAGCTTCCCGGGTGTGGTTCCATGGGGATACCCCGGGTGGTTTGCAACATCCGAATAAAAACTCCCTATAATGTTTGATTTTGAGGATTCGGGATATTTGAAAATGGGCCCGTCGTAATATTGCACATATAGAGAATCGAGGGTCGCCAGCTCAGAGAAGATCTCCTTACCCTGTGGGTTTAAATGAAAGGCAATGAGGCCTCTTCCACGGTCATAATAGCCATCCCGTATATCAGGTTCAGGGAAAATCTTAAGACTGGGATATCCGGGAGTGGTAGACAATAAAAATCCACCGGCACAAATGCCAATTAATCCCTTTCCGTCTTCATGAGCAAATTTGTGAATAAGCTCTGATGCTTGCTGACCAAGGCTATTGAACTCTTTGCTTCCGCTGCCTCCCGGGAAGATCAATGCGTCCAGCTCATTCAGTTTTCCCTCCATGATGTCTTTTCCGGAAACAGTTACAGGAAAAATCTCCCTGTCAATTTTCAGGGCTTCCATGGTCTCAATGACACAGACGGCACTGGCACCTTCACCATTAAAAACACCAACCCTGATTTTTTCTTTCATGCTATCAGCAGGTTGAGGATTGCAAGCCGAAAGAGAAACTGCAACAATCAGGAAGTAAAGAATTTGTAATATTTTCATTTTAAGGATGTTTTATTTGGATGTTGAAGTTTTTGTTGTAAAATGCAGGGACCTCCCGGTCAAGCCAATCATAAAAATTTTCCATTTCAGAGGAATTGATCTTTGTTGTTCTCCAGGATTCAAGAAGTGCTTCGGCCTTTTCAAAAATATCATCCTCAAAAGGCTCTAATATTTGAAGCATACCTGAATTATTTGCGTTGACAAGGGCATTTACATTCATATATTTCTTGCTGCTGGTTCCCCATTCATAAGGGAAACATTCCTTTTTTAATTCCATTCCTATGTGGCACATTGGAGAATCTTTAATGTTTTCATCGTATTGGAAGAGGGAGGGAAGTCCGGCCTTTGGATGAATCCATACCGGAATACAAACAGTGGCAAGAGGCCATCCAAGTACTGTCCACATGGTTGAAAATTCTGGATTTTCACCCATCTTTACACCCTGTATTACTACGGAAGAAGAGCTGCTTTTCCTGGGAATAAAATCCTCGAAGCTAACAAAAGTCTCAGTATTTTCAGGTATCACTGAGTAATCGTTCAGGTCAACTTTTGTTAAAGAGTGGAACAGGCTATGGCTTGCTTTTTGGATGATGGTTTTAGCTGTAAGATTGTTTTCCTTTATGGCCATTTTAATTATTTGGTCAGCAGTTTCAAAACGAATATATCCGCCCCCGATGCCCATTTTTCCGGTGGTTGAATAATTAGTTCTTAACACATAACCGTAGGGTGCTATTTTAGGATCATTGGCATCAATTTTTTCATACTTGAAATTCCCAAGTTCAAAATAGGCTGCTCCGCCATTAGCGTCTATTACTCCGAAATTAGCTTCCAGTTTTATTGGCTGTTCCAGTGATTTTAATAATTCTTCAAAATCATCTATATTGGCACATATTTGCAGGGCCTGCTTCATAAGCCTGCCTTCATGTCCCAACTGGATAATGGTATCATTGTTCAGGTTATAACTGGCTGAATTCATAATGGCAAAGCCTTCAGAATTAAATCCAATCCAGATACTTTTGTTTTTTGTGTCTTTTGAGTTTACCAGCCCGGTGTAGCTATATTTTCCATCATTAAAATGTACCATTTTATTGTTGAGGAAACCTGTGTCACGGTGCTTCCATAACAGGGGGCGGCCATCCGGAGTATATTTCCCGGAAATAACAGCCGTTGTACATGCATTTCCGGTAAAGTTAATTGCCAGTACCAGAGCTACGAAGATCAAGGTGATTTTTTTCATATGAAAATATTATTAGGGTGTAATTTCAAACGTACAAAATTAAGAAAAATACCCTTTAATATTCACAATTGATTCCTAATATGGTGAACTAAATTATGTATAAGATCGCCATACGGATTATAATAATAGGAAGTAAGTTGATTTATTACTTATTCAAACTTCCTGATGGAATAAATAACAATCAGTCTTCCTTTTTACAGGTATTTATATGAAGTTGGATGCAAATGGTCAGAAGTAAGAAACTATTGGCCATATGAAAGAAATTTATAGCATGATTGACACCCAGGACATTCGTGTCAAACAAAAAGTTGATGCCTCCAAATAGCATAAAGAGTGCGGCCACAATCCCAGTACCCCAGCTAAGCCAGTTTAATGCTTTCATAATAATTCTTTTAGAGTTAAGAGATATGTAAGTTAATAAAATACTGAAACTTGTCCAAAATCAAGAATGCATTCTCGCTAAGAT
>JAYEGO010000219.1:0-3735 GCA_034659155.1 Bacteroidota bacterium
TCAGATAAAATCCCACTAATCCATATGACAAGTATTGACTTTATAGCCTATAGAGGATGTTTATATTTATGAATCACTCATTTGAAGCCTCAATATGGATAAAAAACGTTATTAATGTTATCACCGGTGTGGAACAGGACCAAACCCACCATTTAAAATGAGGCCACCGGTTTCAAAAGACGCAACTCAGCATCTCGGTTCAGAAGAAGAACCGCAAAACTCCCACTAAAGGAACGGATAAGCCTTGCCCTTTTCTCTCTGTTTTAGTCGATTTTACTTTGTCCTCTTTCGATAACTTGCTCCCTCCATAATAAGGACCTCCGAGTTATAAACGAGACGGTCGGCAATCGCTGTGGCGACAGTGGTGCTATCAAAGATTTTTCCCCATTCAGCAAAAGGCAGATTAGATGTTATGATGGTAGAGCTTTTTTCATGCCTTGCGCTGATGACCTGGAAGAATAAATTTGATCCCTGTGTACCCAGCGGAAGGTAACCAATCTCGTCAACCGCAAGGAGTGCCGGTGATTGATAATAGTAGAGTTTTTTCAACAGAGAATGGTCTGCTTCTGCGGCAATCAAATGATTGATCATATCCATAGTGGTCGTAAAGAGTACTTTAACGCTGGCTTGTGTTGCAGCATATGCAATACATTTGGCCAGGAAGCTCTTACCCACGCCGGGGTTGCCAATCAAAATGATGTCTTTTTTCTGTTGAATAAACTCCAGGTCCATAAGGTTTAGGATTAGGTTTTTTTGTTTTTTTCGGGAAGCATGGAAATTGAAGTCAAATTGGTCGATGGTTGGTTTTTCAAAGAGTTTTGATTGTTTAAATCGCAATGCGACCCTATTTTTTTCCCGTGCTTCCAGTTCAAGATCAAGAAGGTGTTCAATAATCTGAAGTGCTGACCAATTTTTTTGTTTCGCCAGTTCGGTGACTTCCAAAATATTGTTGGCGCAAGTTTTCAACCTGAGCAGTTTGAACTTTTCAATAATGGATTCAATCATCGTTATCCCTCCTTTTGAGTATATAGGTGTCATATTCAGCCAGGGATGGCTCGGTAAGCCTTATGTGGTTTAGGTCTTGATTCTTAAGTTTTACGGGTTGATGATGATTTTGTGGTGTCATTTCCTGATAAAGAATGTTTTCGATGTAATCCGCTCCATAAGCCTTATGATTAAGGGCTTTTTTGATCGCATGAATAAGAGACAGAGCGCCATATTCATCTTTTAGAGAAAGAAGCCGTGATACATTCTTTTTGATGGGTTGCCTTGCTTGTGAAAGGGCCTCGAGATAATCACGGGCTTCTTGTCCTAAAGATGAAAAGGCAGTTATTTGTTTATCCTGCCATAACCTTTTCTTCATTTTTTTGACCTGTTCCCGGTGAGCTGGAATCTCGACTCGTTCTTTTCGTTTCCAAGATCGGCTATGGGTGGCAACAGGCTTTTGTTGACGATAGATAGTGACGGTGGTTTTATCAGCCTTTAGAGTGAGCTTTTTCCCAATGCACCAGGGAGGCGTGGTATAGGCATTGCCATCGAATCTTACGGCAAAATCCTTATGAACCAAAACCTGGATAGTTTCCCTGCAATCGGGCATGAGTTCTGGTAAAGCCCTTAAAGTTACCTTGCCAAAACGATCTTTAGGTTGTTGTCCTGTTGTTTGATGGATGCGGACATTGGCTATGGTATCGAGCCATTCTATGACCTGTGCCTGGACATCCTTCAAGTCAGTAAAAGATCTCAAGGGCCAGAAGTTCCTGCGTAGATATTTTATGATACTTTCGACCTTTCCCTTTTCATAAGGCGCTCTGACATTGCAGGCAACGGGGACAATTTTGAAGACCCTTAAAAAATCTAAAAATGCATCGTTAAAACGGATAAGAGAACCTTGCCGTTCAATGACAGCGGTCACCATATTGTCCACTACGATCTCTTCAGGAGTTCCTCCAAAAAACTTGAAGGCATTAAGAAGGCATTGATGAAGCGCTTCTTGCTTCTGGCTATGGGTAAATTCCACATAACTCATGCGACTGTATGATTCGATTACTGCCAGTGCATATAGTTTTCTCTTGTCATCGCCATAGCTCAGGCTTCCAAAATGTCCCCAATCTATTTGCATTTGTTTTCCGGGAGGTGATTCAAAGCGTATAAAAGGTTCCCTGTATTTTATCTGCCCCCGTATTTTTTGAAGATAATCCCGGAGTATGGTTATCTTCCCGTCAAATCCATTTTGTTGAAGGCGTTGTAGAATCACCGGGGCTTTTACCAGGGGGTCCTGCTCAAGAAACTGGTCTATAAGGTCACGATAAGGGTCCAGTTTGGAGGGTGCGGGTGTCCTTTTAGAAACAGTTTGCTCCGGATTTTCCAGATACTTTTTTACTGTGGTTCTGCCTACTCTGAGTTCTATGGCAATCCGTCTTTCTGACCATCCGAGGTCTTTGAGTCTATGGATCTCAAAGATCGTTCTCTTATTAATCATTTTAAGCCTCCTCAAGAGAGTGCCTGATAAGACTGGCAATGATTGCAGGGTTTTTACCTTGATCCTCACTCTCATGAGGGCAGCAGAAGGGAAGTTTTGGGTTTGAAGGAGCTACCGGCTTTAATGGTAAATCAAGGACCTGGAAGAGTGTCCCATCAAAGGAGATCATGTCCTTTTCCAAGAGACCGTTTCTGGCCTCGATATATTGGTCAATGGTGAGTTGCAGTAAAGAGCAGATAGAATCATAGGAGTAAAAAGAGAGACCGTAGCGGTCTGAGACCAGAACAAGGAATAGGTACAAAAGGAGTTCTTTTTGGGTAAGAAAGGTCAAAAAACCGTCCCTGATAAAACGGTGAGGGATAAAACTAAATCCCCCTTCAATGCGCCTGACACGTTCGGGGTTAATAATTTTTTTGGTAATCATGTGGCCGCCTCCTTTCCTTTTTTAGTATGATCTACGGCCTGGTTATCACAGTTTGATAGAACCTCCTAACGAATCCATCTTTGCAATCAAGGATAACAAATTGGAATCTTTACGATATTTACTTTTAACGCGTCCATCTTTGCAATCACCGGAACCATCCAAAACTGTCCAAGTGTCTGGAAATTATCAATCTTTGACGCGTCCATCTTTGCAATCAACGACGTATCCATCTTTGCATCCGAATCGGTAGACCTGGCCTTTCGGTTTCGGATGGCTTGAAGGATTCGATTCCGTTCCGCTTTTTCAGGATTATTTTTGCGGTATTCTTTCCAATAGCCCGGATTGGCCCTGACCCACTCTTTCTGGTTGATTTTCTGATTGGCGTTGTAGATAGTGTCGATTTTCATTTTATGCCTTTGCCAGTCAGCTTTTTTGGCCCTTTGACATTCTGTCTTCTTACACGCAATCTGATTTTTATGCCTTGGGCTTGCATCAAAAAGGTCACCACAATAAACACAAAGAATCTGTTCCATGGCCACTTTCTCCTTGATCGAGAAAATGACCCAATTTAACTGAATTACACAAATAAGATGGAAATAAGAGGAATTAAAAGGATGGTTTATAAAAGATATATCGGGAATAATATGGGTGGATCTATATTACCGGTGGGAATGGTATGGAATTATATCGGTGGAATTGGTATAGAATTAAATCGGTGTTTACACTAAGTCGTGATAAACTCACGCTATTACTTAATTGCATAAATAACACTGTCATTTCGAAGGAACGAAGTGACTGAGAAATCTTTGATAACACTAAAGAAGATTTCTCC
>JAYEGO010000220.1:0-3729 GCA_034659155.1 Bacteroidota bacterium
ATATCACACTACACATCAGCCTGAAGGGCTGAAATACTTTATTTATTGAGTTATGATTCAGAAACTATGTAATTGGTTTAGTAACCGGTCTAACAAACTTCTATCGAACACTCGAAGTTAAAACCCCGGGCTATTAATATTTCGCACATACCCAGAGTGATTCGTCTTGTTCCGTGCAGAACTAAAAATGTTAAATATTCATCAGAGTTTCATAGCCTTTGCTGAGAAGTTCCTGTACTTTTTCTTCAGTTTCTGCCTCCGCATAGGTCCTGAGCAAAGGTTCAGTTCCGGAAGGTCTGATCATAAACCACTCCGAATCGCTAAAAAAATACTTCCAACCATCCAGTGTCTCAACTTTTGACACCTTGAACTCTCCAAAATGAGTAAATCCTCCTTCTTTACATTTTCGAATTACCCGGGCTTTTAATTCCCTGTCAATTTTTAAATCCTGGCGGGCATAGGCAAAACTTCCGGTAATCTTATTAATCTCTTCAATAAGCTCACGGATTGATTTACCAGATTCAGCCATATACTGCCATATAGTAAGACCCATCCATATTCCATCTCTTTCAGGAATATTGCCCCCAATAGAGATACCACCAGACTCCTCCCCTCCCACAAGGACATCTTCCTTCAGCATGATCTCGGCAATTTGCTTAAATCCAATCTTTACTCTCTGGACTTCCAGCCCATAATGTTCAGCAAGTTTTTCAATTTTTACAGTGGAAGAAAATCCTGTAACAATTTTCCCCTTGAGTTTCTTAAATCCTGCCAGATAATGAATAAGCAAGAGCATAACATGATGCGAATCAATATAGTTTCCTTCAGCATCAAACATTGCAATGCGATCTGCATCTCCATCTACAGCAAGACCGGCATCTACTTTCCAGCTTTTTCTGATCTTTTCTGAAAAATCTATAAGATTATGTTGAAGTGGTTCGGGTGGAATCCCGTTAAAATAGGGATCTACATAGCAATTATGACATTTTACTTTTGGTAAGATCATTTTAAAAGATCTTTGGCCGGAACCAAACATAGCGTCAAAAGCAAGCTTCAAATCGGCATTTTTAATTATAGAAAGATCAAAGCTTTGACGGATATGCTTTGCATATAAATCTTCGAGATCAACAAATTCAATAATCCCACGTTCAAGTTGTTCTTCCCAATTAATATTATCCAGGCTTATCTCATTGTCATCTGAAATAAGAGCTTCGATATCTCTAAGGTCGACATCAAATAAGGGACCACCATAAGAACCTTTTACTTTAAGTCCGTTGTAATCGAAGCTGTTATGACTGGCTGTAATGACGATTCCCAAGGTAGCTTCCAGCAATACTACACCATTTGACACCATTGGCGTACTGACAAAATCAGGTGCCAGTTTCACTTTAATTCCTTTAAGGGCTAATACTTTGGCTACTGTTTTTGCAAACATTTCCCCGCCAAACCGGCAGTCATGCCCCACAACCACTACCGGCTCCTGAAACCGGCTCAGCAGCCAGGTTGAAATTGCCAGAGATACTTTTGCGAGATTTTCAATCGTAAAATCCTGGGCAATAACAGCCCTCCAGCCATCTGTTCCAAACTTTATTTTTTCCATTCTAAACCTGTCTAATTCTTATTCAAAAATAATGAATCCACACTATAGAAACCCGTGGAAAAGGATTTATTTGATGAAGTAAGGAGTTTTGGAGATATAAAGTGAGAAAGAAACAAAATTATTACACAAAGGAACGCAAAGAAGTCACAGAGAACCGTAAAGGATGAGGGATAGAAAAAGGCACAGGAATATTAGAATGTTGGAACATTGGAATATTGGAATGTTGTGCCGAAGGCACGCCTTTGGTGGAATGTTGGAACAGAAGAAAAAAATCAATTATAGATACGTCGTTTATTTAAAGCATTCTGATATTTTCTGGCATTCCTGTTGTGCTCCACCAGGGTTTTAGCAAAATTGTGATAGCCTGAAAAATCTTCTTTCGCACAAAAATAAAGATACCCCTGTTTATTGGGTGACAAAACGGCATCGATAGAAGCAATAGAAGGGATGGAAATCGGACCTGGAGGAAGTCCGTAATGCCTGTAAGTATTATAAGGAGAATCTATTTGAAGATCAGCTTTTAAAACCCGGTTCATTTCAAAATTTCCCTTTGCAAATTTAATAGTAGGATCTGCCTGAAGGCGATATCTTTTTTTCAAGCGGTTTAAATACACAGCGGCAATCATTGGCATCTCATCATCACGATAGGTTTCTTCATCCACAATTGAGGCTAATGTTGACACTTCCACTGGACTAAGGCCAAGTTCTTCTGCCTTTTTCAATCTTTCATTATTCCAGAAAGACTTATACTCTCTCTCCATTCTATCAAAAAATGCCTGGGCCGATGTATTCCAGTATATTTCATAAGAATTGGGAATAAATAAGGCAGGAATGGTTTGGCTACTCCATCCGGAGGCAGAAATATTGGATTCATCTTTTAGAAAGCTTACCAGAGTGATAGAATCTACCTCAATGTGACTGGAAACAGTGCTGGCCAGCTGCTCAATAGAACGTAAATTATGAAATACGATCTTTACAGGCTCCTGCTCACCGGAACGAATTAAATTAATAAGATCATTATTTACCATATTATTTTTCAAAAGATAATGCCCGGAATTCAAATGGTTTTGTAAATTCTTACGTTCAGCCAACCAGCGAAAACCCGACGAATCTGCAACCAATGCTTCTTTGGATATCAATTTGATAAAACCATTCAAGTCCGTTCCTGACGGGACAAACAAATGGTAATCTGTTTCCGCTTCCGGAAGTATAACGGGAGTGTAGATTCTGTTATAATAGCGTGATCCGTAATAAATAACCGCCATTATAATAAGAGCGCTGATTATGATTAACCGTTCTGAAATCTTAATTTTCACAGTTTTGAGATTTAATAACAATTGTAGAGTAAATATAGCTTTATTGAGAAGTTTAGGTAAAGGGCTAAAGCCCAATTTTAATGTTTTTGATTAACCCCAGGCTTAAGCCTGGGGTTATTAAAGCCACCTGTTACATGGGCTTTAGCCCACATACAGTTTTCTTTTACCAGACACTAATGTAAACTATAACGTTCATGGATAAAATATGGTATTTTGAGCAGGTAAACCTATTTAAAATTCTTTGTCCCACCAAATTTGGTTATTATGAAAAGATTCATGTAATAAGAAACTATAATAAGGTTTCGAAAATTGCAATTTGGACCATGCATCACATAACAGGGAGAGCCCACGGACATACTCGTCAGACCACTATTTGTTATTTCATAGGGCAAAAAGGTGAGTCAATCAACTGGTCACAGCCATGAGTGGTCAGACGAGTTCAACAAAGGTCACAGCCTGCTCGTGAGCTTAAGAAATAGGTTTCTATCATATGGTCTTGACTTACCTCTTTTATTAAATAGACAATAGAGGTCTTTAAGTTTCTCGAATATCAATAGCCCCGGGTAAGCCCTGTATATGCGGTCCGGGAATTGTTTTCCCTCTATTAAGCCAGATGCTACGGACCTGTTTGATGGTTTGTCAAGTACCAGGGGCGATGCCCCTGGCTACTATATTTCGCACCCTTGGTGCTAAAGATCAATGAACTACCTCGTAGCAGAGCTAACGAGGTATCAAAATAGGAATTTGTTTTCAAAACGATGCAAGCATCGGAGTATTATACTCATTTATCCCGATACGCTACACTATCGGGAT
>JAYEGO010000221.1:0-3702 GCA_034659155.1 Bacteroidota bacterium
CATTCCTTTCTTGGCTTCTCCCCCAGGCATAGCACTCTTTACCGTAACCACTATTTTGTCGCCAATAGATGCGTATCTCCTGCCTGTTCCGCCCAGCACTCTAATACATAGAACTTCTTTGGCACCACTGTTATCGGCAACTCCTAATCTGCTTTCTTGCTGTATCATAACTACTTAGCTCTTTCAAGTATTTCAACTAATCTCCAACTTTTGTTTTTACTCAAAGGCCGGGTTTCCATAATTCTGACTGTATCACCAATATTGCCGGTATTTTCTTCATCATGAGCAGTAAATTTTGTGCTCTTGTTCACAAACTTTCCATAGATAGGATGTTTAACTTTTCGTTTTACCTGCACCACTATAGATTTGTTCATTTTATCACTAACCACAATGCCGATGCGCTCTTTACGTAAATTCCTGTTTTCCATTGCTAATTTTCCTTATTCTCGGTTAATTGCCTGTTTTTTATTTCAGTCGCAAACCTGGCAATATTTCTTCTAATTCCCCTAATTTTAATAGGGTTATCCAGAGGAGAAATGGCATGATTCAATTTCAATTTTGTAAGAAAATTTCTCTCATTGTCAATTCTTTCCTCCAGTTCCTTAAGCGAAAGCTCTTTTAATTCACTACTCTTCATAACGCCTTTGATTCATTAATTTTCAAAATCATGTCTTACTACAAATTTAGTAGTAACCGGAAGTTTTTGTGCTGCCAGGCGAAGTGCCTCCCTGGCCAATTCATATGGTACACCCTCAGCCTCAATAATAATTCTTCCTGGAGTAATTGGAGCCACAAACCCTTCGGGTGCCCCTTTTCCTTTACCCATTCTCACCTCTGCAGGTTTTTTAGTGATGGGCTTATCCGGAAATATTCTTATCCATATCTGACCTTCCCTTTTCATATGCCTTGTTACCGCCTGACGGGCAGCTTCAATCTGTCTTCCGGTAATCCATGCTTCCTCCATGGATTTAATTCCAAAAGAACCAAAAGCCAGTTGATTCCCTCTCTGCGCATTCCCTTTCATTCTACCCTTCTGGCGCCTTCTGTATTTAGTCTTTTTCGGTTGTAACATCTTTCTTCGCTATTATTTTTGTTTCCCAATTTGCTCCGGGCTGTTATCTGTTTCTCCGGTTGAATCCTTTTGATTTTGGCTGTTTCGCTGCAATATTCGGAGAAAGATCTCTTTTGCCATAAACTTCTCCATTGCAGATCCAGACCTTCAAACCAATCAGCCCAACTTTTGTAAGGGCCTCAGCTTTAGAGAAATCAATATCAGCACGTAAAGTATGCAAAGGGATGCGGCCTTCCTTATACATCTCAGAGCGAGCCATTTCAGCTCCACCCAAACGGCCCGAAATCTGGACTTTTATCCCCTGTGCTCCCATTCTCATAGTTGAGGCAATCGTCATTTTTATTGCTCTCCTATAAGAAATTTTACCTTCAATTTGGCGAGCAATATTATTCGCTACAATTGTTGCATCCAGCTCAGGTCTTCTAACTTCAAATATATTTATCTGCACCTCTTTCTTAGTAAGCTTCTTCAACTCCTCTTTTAGCTTGTCAACTTCTTGCCCACCTTTTCCTATAATAATTCCTGGTCTGGCTGTGTTCACTGTTACAGTGATCAATTTCAGGGTTCTTTCAATAATTATCTTAGAAACACTGGCTTTTGCCAAACGCGCATTCAGGTAATTTCTGATTTTCTCATCCTCAATCAGCTTTTCAGCATAATTCTTACCCCCATACCAGTTTGAATCCCATCCTCTGATGATTCCTAAACGATTTGAAATCGGATTAACTTTCTGTCCCATTTATCTTATTTTGTTGAAGGTTCTTCCTGCCTGCTGGCAGGCACGTCTTCCATTTTATTTAAACTATCCAATACCAGGGTAACATGATTGGATCTTTTCCTAATCCTGTGAGCTCTGCCCTGCGGAGCTGGACGCAACCTCTTTAATGTCCGGCCCTGATCTACAAAAGCAGCTTTAACATAAAGCTGACTATCTTCAATTCTAACTCCCTCATTTTTATTTTGCCAATTGGATATAGCAGACAGAAGAAGCTTTTCAACTCGTCCTGATGCCTCCTTGCTATTATACTTTAATATATCAAGAGCTTTATTAACCTCCTGTCCACGAATTAAATCTATAACAAGTCTCATTTTTCGTGGTGAAGTGGGACAATCTTTGAGAACCGCAAAATACTGGCTCTTTTTTTCCTCCTTCATTTCTATTGCTCTATTTCTTTTTTTTGCACCCATAATCATTAAATTTTCCGCAAAATATCAAACTACCTGGCTTTTCCTCCATGACCCCTGAAGATACGGGTAGGAGCAAATTCCCCTAATTTATGACCAACCATATTTTCCGTAATATAAACAGGAATAAATTTGTTCCCATTGTGAACTGCAATAGTGTGACCAACAAAATCAGGAGAGATCATAGATCTTCTGGACCATGTTTTGATCACGGTTTTCTTGCCAGAGTCATTCATGGTAAGAACTCTTTTTTCAAGCTTAAACTCTATAAAGGGGCCTTTTTTTAGTGATCTGCTCATCTTATCTAATAATTTTCAAAAATTAACGCTTTCTTTTTTCTACAATATATCTATCGGAATATTTCTTTTTGGAGCGTGTTTTAAAACCTTTTGCTGGCACTCCATTTCTGGATCTCGGATGTCCCCCTGAAGCTCGTCCTTCGCCACCACCCATTGGATGATCTACTGGATTCATAGCAACTCCTCTAACTCTTGGTCTTCTTCCCTGCCATCTTGATCTACCAGCTTTTCCAGAGCGCTCAAGTCCATGGTCAGAATTAGAAATAGTTCCAATTGTTGCACGGCATGTAACCAACACCATTCTGGATTCACCTGAAGGCAACTTCAGAATTGCATACTTCTTATCACGGCTGGTAAGCTGGGCATATGCTCCGGCACTACGAGCCATTGCGCCACCTTTACCGGGCTGTAGTTCAATATTATGAATTATAGTACCCAGGGGTATATCTGATAAATACAAAGTATTCCCAACTTCGGGGCTAACTCCTTTCCCGGATTCAACAATTTGTCCGACTTTTAAACCATTCGGTGCAAGTATATACCTCTTTTCGCCATCCTCGTAGAAAAGCAAAGCTATCCTGGCTGTACGATTCGGATCATACTCAACACTTTTCACCGTGGCAGGAATTCCATCTTTGTTCCTCTGGAAATCTATTACACGATATCTTTTCTTATGTCCTCCACCAAGATATCTCATCGTCATTTTACCACTGTGGTTTCGCCCTCCCGATCTCTTAATGGGGCGAAGCAAAGACTTCTCAGGAGTTGATGAGGTAATATCCTCAAAAGTTCCTGCAACCTTTTGTCTCTGACCTGGTGTTACCGGTTTAAATTTTCTTACTGCCATAACTCATTTAAATATTGCTGTAGAAATCAATTGTATCTCCTTCAGCCAGTGTAATAATAGCCTTTTTAAAGGAGCTGGTTTTACCAATTGTCATCCCACTACGCGTATTTCTAGACTTTCGTTTCCCAGCATAATGCATGGTATTTACCGAAGCTACGGTTACATCATACATTTCTTCTACAGCTTTTTTAATCTCGATCTTATTTGCATCGGGAGCTACGACAAAAGCATATTTGCCCATCTCTTCGCCCATGATACTGATCTTTTCGGTTAAGATCGGTCGGATAATGACATTTCTC
>JAYEGO010000222.1:0-3681 GCA_034659155.1 Bacteroidota bacterium
AACCGAAAGACCGTAGGGAGGCAATTGACATGCTTGCAGGTCTTGCAGGAAACAATCATACAGTAATAACAGGCGTTTGCCTGAAATTAATGAATAAGGAAACAACTTTCTATTCAACTACTGAGGTTTATTTTAGCCACCTGGGTGAAGAGGAAATAATTTATTATGTTGATAAATATAAGCCTTATGATAAAGCCGGGGCCTATGGGATACAAGAATGGATTGGATATATCGGGGTTGAGAAAATAGAGGGTTCATTTTTCAATGTAATGGGACTTCCCCTCCATAGACTTTATGAGGAGTTAAAAAAGCTGCAAAGTTCCTGAGTTTCGCAATTTGGTTTTATAGTAATATTCCTTAAAAAGCCCCGTAGTGGGTGAAATATTATTTCTTGTCTCCCTGCGTCAATCATTTTTATTAGATTTGATGAAATTCAAATAAATAGAATGAAAAAAATTACAATGCTAATAGTTGCCATACTGATAAGTGCATTTGTATTTAATACAAAAGCCGATGAAGGTATGTGGATTCCTCTTCTCATTGAGAAAATGAATATTCAACAGATGCAGGAGAATGGCTTTAAGCTAAGTGCTGAAGATATTTACAGTGTCAACCAGGCAAGTATGAAAGATGCAGTTATGATATTTGGTGGAGGATGTACGGGAGAATTAATCTCTGATAAAGGACTCTTGATTACAAATCACCATTGTGGTTATAGAAGGATTCAGCAGCATTCAACAGTTGAGCATGATTATCTTACTAATGGATTCTGGGCTATGTCCATGGAGGAAGAACTGCCAAATCCGGGATTGACAGTCACTTTTTTGAAATGGATGAAGGACGTTAGTGAGCAGGTAAGTGAGGGGGTTGCAGATAATATGACTGAAAAAGACCGTGAAGAGGTAATAGAAAAAAATATCTATAAACTCATTGAAGAAGCTATAGAAGGAACACATTATACTGCTCATATTGAGGACTTTTTTAGAGGCAACCAGTATTATCTTTTTGTAGAAGAGAAGTATAAAGATGTACGCCTGGTTGGTGCCCCTCCTTCATCAATAGGGAAATTTGGGGGAGATACTGATAACTGGATGTGGCCAAGGCATACCGGTGATTTTTCATTATTTAGAATTTATGCTGATAAAGACAATAAACCAGCTGAGTACTCTAAGGACAATCAAGCTTTTATCCCGGCAAAATCTTTTCCAATATCACTAAAAGGCACCAGTCCGAACGATTTTACATTTATTTTTGGGTACCCGGGAAGTACATACGAATATGTTCCATCTTATCATCTTACTATGCTTACCGAGAAAATTTATCCCAAACTTATATCAGTGAGAGATAAAAAACTGGAGATTATGAGCAATGATATGGAGGAGAATCCAGGAGTGCGGATACAATACTCTGCAAAAAGTGCATCTGTAAGTAATTCATGGAAGAGGTGGATAGGAGAGATCAATGGGCTGGAAAAACTTGATGCAATTAGTAAAAAACAATCTTTTGAAGCAGATTTTCAAGCCTGGTCAGACTCAGATCATGGCAGGAAACAGGAATATGGCTCATTGCTATCAGATTATAAGAAACTTTATGAAGACTATTCAAAGTATCGATTAGCCAAAGACTATATCAGTGAGGTTTTTATCAGGACAGGTGCTGAACTAGTTGCCTTTTCGGGGAGATTCGAAGAACTTATAACAAAAGTTGAAAATAATGCACCTGAAAATGAAATCCGGGAGCTAGCTGATAATCTTGAAAGTCAAACCGGGAGTTTTTTTAAAGACTATAATGAACCTACAGATTACAAATTGTTTATTGCTTTACTGAAAATGTTTGGTGATAACATTGGGCCTGAATTTCAGCCTTCCATTTTCATAAATATACATTCAAAATATCATAATGATTATGAGAAATATGCCAGGGCTGTTTATAAGAAAACTATTTTTAGTAATCCGCAGAAGTTGTTAGAGATCCTGGAATCGCCTGGAAAAGCCAGCATTAAGAAGATTGCCAATGATCCAATACTAAATATTTACAGAAGTGTAATAGACTTGTATGCCCAAAAGGTGTTACCGGAATATGAGCGTCTTACACGTGATATGAATAAGTTGAACAGGATCTATATGGCGGCACAAATGGAGTTTCAGGAGGATAAAATATTTTATCCGGATGCGAATTTTACATTAAGATTAAGTTATGGAAAGGTAAAGGGGTATGCTCCAAGAGATGGCGTATTTTACAAGCATTATACTACATTAGATGGGATCATGGAAAAAGACAATCCTGAGATTTATGATTATGATGTACCGCAAAAGTTAAAGGAATTATACACAACAAAGGACTACGGCCGGTTTGCCCAAGGTGAAGAAATGCATGTTTGTTTTATTGCTACAAATCATACAACCGGAGGTAACTCAGGAAGCCCTGTTCTGAATGCTGAAGGCCACCTGATTGGTATAAACTTCGACCGGGCATGGGAAGGTGTAATGAGTGACCTGATGTTTAATCCTGACCAGTGCAGGAATATTTCGCTTGATATCCGTTATGCCCTGTTTATTATTGATAAGTTTGCCGGTGCAGGATACCTGCTTGAAGAAATGACTATTGTTGAATGATTAATTATGCATTTTTTTCCCGGTCCATACCTATTTGCCGGCAAGCACAGCTTTTCTTCTTACTGATCTTAATGGGATTTTTGCCAAAAATTCTTTATGCACAGGATCAGAAGCCAGTAGTTAGTGCTTTTCAAATTTCAGGGAAGATCTTCTTAGATGGTGTTTTAGATGAGGATGAATGGACATCGGCAGTAGCTATTAATGCCTTGACAATGGTTGAACCGGAAACTGGAAGCCAGGCTTCTTTAGAAACCGATGTAAAGATACTTGTTGATAAGAGTAATATCTATTTGGGTATTACTTGTTACGAGGAAGACCCCGGAGATATAGTATCCTATTCCAAGGCCAGGGATTCTGATCTTCGTGGAGAAGATTATGTGAAATTTGTTTTTGATACTTACCTGGATAGCAGATCTGGTTTTATCTTTGCTGTAAATCCATATGGATCAAGATATGATGCCCTGGTATCTCGTTTTGGTGAAAGTGAGAATTCTAACTGGGATGCAGTTTGGAGTGCTAAATCCAGAATCCATGAGAAGGGTTGGACAGCAGAAATAAAAATTCCTGTAAAAACCCTGTCATTTGATAAAAACCTAAACGAGTGGGGATTTAACATTGAACGAAGAGTCCAGCGTAAACTAGAGCTGAATCGCTGGACGGCAATCAGTAATGATATTCCTTTAGGACAGACAAATAATGCTGGTTTACTGGCTGGTTTGCCTGCTTTTAATCTGGGAATTGGACTAATCATACGTGGATCAACAAACCTGGATTATAATAATAGTTTTGTAGAGGATTCGAAGACCGGCTGGAACAATAGCCTTGATATTACAGAAAGATTTACACCGGATATTACCGGACATATAACTGTGAATACTGATTTTGCTGAAACAGAAGTTGATTCAAGGAGAACAAACCTTACAAGATTTCCTTTGCTTTATCCAGAGAAGCGTAGTTTTTTTCTCCAGGGAGCTGATATTTATGAGTTTGGTTTTGGTTTGGGGCATGATATTATTCCCTACTTTTCTCGAAAAATTGGCCTGTTTGAAGGACAACCTGTACCTCT
>JAYEGO010000223.1:0-3678 GCA_034659155.1 Bacteroidota bacterium
CAGGAGTTAAAATGTTTAGCCCTGTTTTTGCGCTTTCAACTTCAGCAGCTGCTGAAATAATTAATACTGCAGGAAATCAATTTATCGAAAAAGAAGTCCTTGATATTGATGAAGAAGCCTTTAGAGAAAATAAAATAGCAGCAAAATTATATGGATACCTGAAAGTCCCCAAAAATATTGCTCTTTTGCAGGGAAAGAAGGAACCCTCAAATGTAAGCAAGCCCGAAGAAGATATAAAAGAAGAAATTGCGGATTACCTTCTGGAAAACCTGGGAAAAGAAACACTTTATATTTTGGGCCCCGGGACCACCTTAAAAATAATTGCTGATAAAATGGGCGTTGAGAAAACCTTATTGGGTATAGATGCTGTTTTCAATGGAGAGTTGGTTGGAAAAGACTTGAATGAGAAAGGTTTATTAACGCTAATAAAGATCTATAATAAATCAACAATTATCGTTACTCCAATTGGTGGAAACGGATTTATATTCGGAAGGGCAAGCAAACAATTTACACCTGAAGTTTTAAGATTGATAGGAAAAGAAAACATCGTTGTTGTGGCAACCGAAGACAAAATCAATAAGTTGGAGTGTTTGAGGCTTGATACAGGGAATATTGAAGTAGATACAAGTTTATGTGGATTTACAAAAGTGATTACAGCATATAAAAAAGAAACAATTATCGAAGTAAAATGACAATCAATCTGCATATGAATGAAAATCCGTATTTACCTACTGAAAGCATTAAAAAAGCAGCGGTAAAAGGGATGAAGAATGTAAACCGGTATTCCGAAATAAAATATTTGGTTGAACTAAAAAAGCTTATAGGTAAATATAGCGATATGTCTTTAGATCGCATAATTTTAAGCCCTGGTTCCGACTTTCTTTTGCGGGAGGTAATCAATATTTTCTCAAAGGATAGAAAAATTATTATGGTGAACCCCTCATTTTTCCCGGTTTCACAGTATGCCAAGAAACTTGCACATAAGCTAACAAAAATTCAACTTTCACCTCCAGGTTTCAAACTTGATACTGACCTTATTTTAAATGAACTGGATGAGCCGACGCTTTTAATACTTGACAACCCTAATAATCCAACGGGAGCAATACTTTTAGATAATGAATTGGTTGAAAATATTCTTCAAAGTAAAAATGTATTGTTGTTGGTAGATGAGGCATATTATGAATTTTCGGGGCAAACTTTTGCAAACCTGATTAAAAAGTATCCAAACCTAGCAATAACAAGGACTATGGATAAAGCATTTTCTTTAGCCGGGCTTCGATTGGGATATCTTCTGGCAGGCGATTATTTTAAAGATCAATTTTCCGATTTCCCGGCATTTTTATCCAGGCCAACTCTGTTTGCTGCCATTGAAGCATTAAAAAATCCTGAATATCTGACAATAAATGTCAATAATATATTGGGTGAAAAAGCAAGGGTAGAAAAAGAACTAACAAAAATAAGGATTCAGGTTTTTCCTGGGAGTACAAATTTTATTTTGATAAAAAGCAAGCTTCCCGACTTTGGAAAAAAATTAATGGACTCCGGAATTATAATAAAAGATTTATCCGAACAATGGCTAAGTGATTTTTATAGAATTTCAATAGGCCTTCCTGAAGAAAATGATACCTTATTATCAATCATTAAAAAAATATATAAAGATGCCTAAAACAGAACCTTTTGATAATTACCCTGATGAATATGACAATTGGTTTGTTATTAATAAATACGCTTTCCAATCGGAGATAAATGCTATTAAGAGAGCCTTACCAGATAATGGAGATATCATTGAAGTGGGAATTGGAAGTGGGATTTTTGCTGCACCATTGGGGATTAAAGAAGGAGTGGATCCTTCCGAAGTCATGCGCGAAAAAGGAAGAAACAGGGATGTCAGAGTTATGGATGCTGTTGCAGAAAAGCTCCCTTACGCTGATAAAAGTAAAGATGTTGCTTTAATGGTTACAACGATATGTTTTGTAGATGATATTTTTAAATCATTTCAGGAGGTGTACCGTGTTTTAAAAGATGATGGACATTTCATTATTGGATTTGTGGATAAAAACAGTCCGGTTGGTAAATTTTATTTAGAACATAAAGATGAAAGTGTTTTTTATAAAGATGCCATATTTTTTGGGACAGAAGAATTATACGAAATATTAAAGAAGACTGGATTTATAATTAATAATACGTATCAAACTATTTTCGGAAAGATTGAAAAAATAAATGAAGTGCAAAATGTAATGGTCGGTTATGGAACAGGTAGTTTTATTGTGGTTAAAGCTAAAAAAATATGATAGGGGCAATTTATAAAATATTTCTAAATGCCTTCATGATTACAGGTTTTGTATTTGTCATGATGCTGATTATCGAATATGTAAATGTCCAATCACGCGGAATCTGGCAAAAAAGCCTTACTGTAAACAAGTGGCGGCAATACTTAATTGCCGGTATTTTGGGCATTATCCCGGGATGCCTCGGAGCATTTACAATGGTTGCCCTGTTTTCGCACCGCCTGGTTTCTTTCGGGGCATTGGTCACCGCCATGATCGCTACCAGTGGTGACGAAGCCTTTGTGATGTTTGCCATGTTCCCCCAAAAAGCAGTCTTATTAACTGCACTTCTTTTTGTAATTGGCCTACTGGCAGGGTATGTAACAGATAAATTTTATAATTCAAAATGGATCACAGAAAAATTTTCGGAAAAGGATTTACCATTGCATGATGAGCCGCAATGCAAGTGTTTTCAAAAAGAGAATTTTTGGAACTACTTATCCCATCCAACGAAGTATCGGTTAGTCCTTGATATTATAGTATTGTTGCTGATTTTGGGTGTTATGACTGGGTTATTGGCAGGAGGTGCAAAAATTTGGATGAAAATCACCATATTGCTTTCTCTTGGGTTTTCTTTTTTTGTTGTGGTAAGCGTTCCTGATCATTTTCTAAAACAGCATATCTGGGATCATATTGTAAAAGTGCATATCCCACGAATCTTTTTATGGACATTCGGGACCCTGCTTGCCATTCATTTTTTAATGAATTACATTGATGTCCATGCCTGGTTATCAGATAATATGCTCATGGTGCTATTTTTTGCCATTATAATCGGGATCATCCCCGAGTCAGGCCCTCATTTGATTTTTGTGACTTTGTTTTTTCAGGGGGCTATTCCTTTTAGTGTGCTTTTGGCAAGTTCAATATCGCAGGACGGACATGGGTCACTTCCTTTGCTTGCCGAATCAAAAAGGGGTTTCCTGGCTGTGAAGTTGGTTAATATAATATATGCACTGATTTTTGGATTGATTGGCTATTTAACAGGTTTTTAGAATAAAAGAATATCAGATGTGAAATTTTAAAAAAAAATAAAAATATGTTACAATTACAAAGCAATTTCATTTTTCCTCCTATTAAACTCGGTTATTCCGTAGGAGACGGGAAAGTAGCCCAAAAACATCTTGAATTTTACAGGGAAAGGAATAATTACATTGGTGCCATCACGCCGGAACCACTGTATATGGATCCGGGTTTGAGGGAGTTGCCTACTCAACTTGGTATTGATGATGATAGTAAAATTGAAGGTTTAAAAGTGCTTAACGAAACCCTTCACCAAAATGGGGCTAAATCCATTGCCCACCTGAATCATCCAGGAAGAATGACGAATCCTAAAATTGGAAAAATAACTAAG